>JAFGRN010000011.1 GCA_016935115.1 Candidatus Omnitrophota bacterium
AGCCCGCCCAAGCGGGCGGTGCATTAAATTCAAGATACATAGAACAAGGAAAAAAGTATATCGTAAAACCTTAATGATATTTCATCCGAAGGTCTTTATAAATATCTTCTTCATTAATATTTTTAGCCTGCTATCTTTCCGCAATAATAAGCATTTCAAAGTCATCGGTGGTCAGCTTATCATTTCGCGAGAACGCCCCGAGCTTCGCGCCGAAGATATCGATCTTCTTAAACTCGAGAGACTTCAATAGCCACGCGATCTCGCTGGGCACATAATAGCGTTCGTTGCATTTAAGTTCTTTTTTGTTTCCGGAATCATCCTCAAACACTGCCGTATGATGATCCCGAAAAGTCATGAGGTCAAAGGTGCTGTTTTTGTACGCGGCATTTCCCGAGTCGCTGTGCTCGATATGCAGATGATCCATGGAATGATAAAGACGAAAAAGCCCGTTGAGCGTTGTAAAAATTAGCTTTCCGTTACTCTTTATCGCTCTTGTGGCGCTTTTAAGGATCTCAAAGTTCATCTCATCCGTTTCCATAAGAGAAAACCCGCCCTCGCAAAGCATGATTGCCAGATCGAATTCGCCATCAAACGGAAGGGCCCGCGCGTCATGCTTCTTAAAATCGATCGTAACCCCAGCTTCTTTGGCTTTCTCTCGCGCCCTTGCGATCTGTGACTCGGAAAGATCGACGCCGGTCACCGTATATCCTCTCTTAGCCAACTCGATGGCATGGCGGCCGGTACCGCAACCGATATCGATGATCTTTAACGACTTATCGCGGCCAATCTCAGCTTCGATAAAGTCGCACTCGCCCACAGTGCCCTGAACAAAGCATTCTTTGTCGTATTTGCGGGCATAATTCTCGAATAATGCTTCATACCATTGTTTCATTTTATCTCCAAAAAAGGGGTCAGAGTGATTTTCTTGGTCTACCCCTCTGCCTTAGAATAACATCTCTCCCCACTAATCCGGATATCTTATCAACAAACCGCTCACCGCCTATTATCCCGCCTTTTTGAGTAGCATCGCGAATAAGATTAACCGTATCGGGCGAAACATCCTTAACCAATTCTTTATATTTTAGCTGTCGATCTTCTTCTCTTTTTCCCAAATCCATATATATAGGATCCATTTCGATAAGCGGATCTTTTGCTCCTTCTGCTTTTGCCGAGTAACTGGACCACGGATAGTTGCCAGGTTTTTTTACTATATTTGCGCGAACAGGATTCAATTCTATATATATACTACATGCGATAAGATATTTATCATTACTTATCAGGCTGCTCTTAAACCTCCCCTCCCAAAGCGTCCCCGTTCTTTTATATGCCCAGTTGAAATATTGGACATATTTTCTCCCCAACGACTGTATTAAATTTCCTAATCCGTTTTCAACGGATGGCGCTATGATCAGATGCACATGGTTTGTCATCAGGCAATAACTATATATTTTTGAGATTGTCTTTTCTTTGGCTTCCCGAATACAATTAATAAAAAAACGCCTATCATTATCGCTATTAAAGATGGCGTTTTTATTATTGCCCCGCAAAATTACATGATGCGGATAACCTGGAATGACCAATCTTGGCTGTCTTGGCATATTTTAATTTTAAAAGAACAATATTTGATTGTCAATAAAAAATGACTCTGACCCCTTTTTTCTTTTTCTTATTTCAATCGGGTGCGCTTGGGAATATTGCCGCTTTTGAAATGTTTGTCGATCCAGCCGTTTTTGATCTTCTCACGGCTATCGAAGTGCTTGACGTAGGGTTTGATATCCAGAAGCGGAGTGCCATCTAAAATATCAACTTCCGAGAAGGTAAGTATATTCTTTTTTACGCTCTTTAGTTTGACGATCGAAAATCCGATATGGTTCGGACGGTGAGGACTACGTATCGCGAATATCCCATGCTCCGTATCCTCGAGAAACGGTTTACCCATAAGCCTCTCTTCGCTGGATCGGTTAAAATGATAGATCAGGATAATGTGCGAGAAGCCTTCGACATCCTTTAAACCTGCTTGATACTCAGGGAACACGCGGACGGTGCCGATAACACCTCTTTTGAACTTGCCCTGAATAGGTATGCCTTTAGGTTCTTTGTACGGCGTGTTGATTATGCCAATCGGCTTGATTGTAATAGATTTTTTCATTTTAAAACGTAATCACCCTATCCGATTCTTTCACGATATCATACATGTCCTTCATCGTTGATATTGGGCACATTTCAGAGCCTTCCTGCTCACGGGATTTGATACAGCTTCCGCAGGCGTAGATTTTGCCGCCGGACTGCATGAATTTCTCAGCCTGTTCAACCGTATTAAATTTATCCGTGCTGATCTTCTGATACTCAACGCCCTTGCCCATGAAGAAGATTTTGACCTCGTCCTTCTGACCAAGCGTGAAATTCGCATAACGAATCGCGTTCCAGCAGGTTTCCGCGTCATTACTTGAAATAACCACTCCTATTTTCATTTTTGCCCCTTTTTAATAAAAAATGACTCTGACCCCTTTTTTCTTTCCTGAAAATCAACAACCATCGCATATTTCTCATGGATCATTTTCCGGTCAAATTCACGCATTTCGTTGAGCATGGCATCTTTCTCGGCATCGTTAAAATAATTCATGCAGGGCAAGAAAAAATGCTTGTCTTCTTTTTCTATATGCTCTGGATAGAATTTAACCAACGTTTCCATATTCGCAATTATGTCTTTTAAAAAGCCCTTATCGCCTTTGACATACTCTTCCTTTGCTTCAACCAAATTTTTTACTTTTTCCCTGCCCATCTTGTGTTCTTCTATAAGCTCCCGCATGATTCTCCGGTGTTCATCCGATATCTTCTTCTCCGCGAGGTCCCTGAATAATATATCTTCCTCCTTGCCATGATGGCACCTGTCGGCGTATGTCCGTATAAAGTCGACCGCTGTGTCAATAAAGACAGGGTCAACCTTTCCCTCTTTTTTGATAATCTCCAAGTTATATCGCATTACCTTTATCATTCGCTCTATAAGCCTGTGCTCGATCATTAAGGGGCCAACCGGCATCATATTGAACACCTCTTCTTTTTACTCTACGACGCTTTCATGTTTTTAACCGGATATCTTCTCCATGGGCTGTCCGCAGCAGACAAGCTCCCCGCCGCCTACCTTCGTCACGGTGACTTCGTTGCCGCATATATTGCACCTGTATTTCTCGCCGACTTTCTTAACCGCCATATGCTATGCCCTCCTCTTTTTACTCCTCTTTTTTATAAAAAATGACTCTGACCCTTTTTTTCTTTTTTTTAAATGAGGATAAGGCTCAATGCCATTACGGCCATGCCGATTATTAAACCCAGGATGGATATATGATAACCTTCGCTCTGGCATGACAGGGGAAGTAGCTCGTCGAAACTGATAAATACCATTATTCCGGCGACAAAAGCGAGTGAGAATGAAAGCACGGCAGGCGTCAGGAACGGCATCAATATCAATATCGCTACTACGGCCCCGGCGGGTTCCGCGAAACCTGACAGGAAGGAATACCAGAATGCCTTGCCCCTGGATTTCGTGGCATAGAAAATGGGCATGGCAACGGCAATCCCTTCCGGTATATTGTGCAGGGCTATCGCTATGGCCAACGCTACGCCCAATTTAATATCAACGAGAGCGCTCACAAAGACCGCCATACCCTCCGGGAAATTATGTATCCCTATGCCTATGGCGGTAAATACTCCCGCCGCCATCAATTTTTTGTCGTGAGTGCCGGTGCTTATCTTCTCTTCTATGTATTCGTGCGGGATAAGAAAGTCTATGATCATGACCAGCATGATACCGCCAAAGAAAGCTATATTAGCGTTTAAAGCGCCTATATTTTTTATGGATGACGGCAGGAGCTCGACAAAGGAGACATATAGCATTACCCCGCCGGAAAGTCCCAGGAAGAATTGAAGGTGGCTTCTCTTAAAATCCTTCAGGAAGAATGTAATTAACGAGCCCACAACCGTAAATATGCCCGCCAGGAAACTCAATAATAGAGGCAGCCAGATCCTGGCGTTAACCATTGCCCTGCCCATCCTGTCCCACCCAGAGGTCTATGAGCTTAAAATTCACAGCGTCGAAGAGGCCTTTGTCGCTCAATTTTATCTCGGGGACTACCAGAAGCGCCATAAATGACAGCGTCATATAAGGCGCTCTCAGGTTTGAGCCGAGGGCCTTAGCTTCCGCGTCGAGCCTGGCATACTGGTCCGCCACCAGATATCCATCCTGGTCCGACATGAGCCCGGCTACCGGCAGCGGCAGAAGATCTTCGCGATTGCCATCGGCCAGCGCGAGGCCGCCCCTGTTACGTATGACAAGATTCACCGCTTTAACCAGATCTTCGTCCGAGACGCCCACGGCCACGACATTATGCGAATCGTGGGCGAATGACGACGCTATCGCGCCTCTCTTAAGCCCGAAGTTCTTCACGAATGCTACTGCCGGCGGCGCGTCATTATACCTGTTCACTACCGTGATCTTCAGTATATCTCGATCCGGATCGGAAACCGCGTATCCGTCGATAACTTTAGGCAGATACTCCCCTTTCCTGGTTATGATCTGACCGTCTATCGCCTCGATAACATTGACACGGCCTCCCCTGTCCTTGATCTTAAAGTCCGATTTTGTCCTTTCCTGGGCGGAGAAATTATTCAATACCGGTATGGGGACCCTGCTTATGAGGCTCCTGCCCTCTTTGGCGACGAGCCGACCGTTTATATAAGTCTCCAGTATATTGAAATTGCCGAAATTGTCTATCACTACAAAATCAGCCGGATCCCCTTTCTGCAAAAGGCCTACATCGAGGCCGTAGTGCTTCACGGGGTTATAAGTAGCGCACCTTAAGACCGTCATCTTATCGAAACCGGAAGCGAGGGCTCTCTTGACTATCTGGTTGATATGCCCATTCACGAGGTCATTGGGATGTTTATCATCGCTGCAGAACATGCACGAATCCGGGAATTTTCCGATCAGGTTACGCAGGGCGTCAAAATTTTTCGCGGCAGACCCTTCGCGGATCAACACTTTCATGCCAATCATAGCCTCCTGGAGCCCCTCCCTGTACATATAGGACTCGTGGTCCGTGGTAATTCCAGCGGCGGCATATTTCTTAAGATCTTCTCCAAGAAGGCCTGGGGCATGGCCGTCTACGGGTTTACGATATTTCTTCGCGGCGGCTATCTTCGACATTACCTCCGGATCTCTCCGTATAACGCCCGGATAATCCATCACTTCGCTTAAATATTTTATCTCCCTGCGTTTCAATAGGCTGTCGATAACGGCCGCGTCGAACCGCGCGCCGGAGGTCTCAAACGATGTTGCCGGAACGCATGGAGACGCGCCGAAATAAAATTTGAACGGCACCTTCGCGGCATTAGCCAGCATATATTCCACACCCGGCACACCGAGGACATTGGCTATCTCATGCGGGTCGGAAACGGTCGCGACCGTACCATGGACTACGGCAAGGCCGGCAAACTCGGACGGGACAAGCATGGAACTTTCCGTATGGACATGGGCGTCGATAAGGCCGGGGATTATGAAAGTATTAAAGTCTTTATTTTCTTCCTTTACTATATCCTTTATTTTATCGCCCTCTATGAGCAGGGTTCCGGGATATATGGACCGATTCACAACATCGACGATATTGCCCGACACTTGGCGTATGCGGGTATCCGCGGAAATGCGTATAAGTGGCAAAACTGCGAAGGCAATTATTAAAGCGGCTAGCGTCTTTAAGGCAATTTTGCGCATATAATTCTCCTAATGAAAGTATTTCAAAAATGAAAAAATGACTCTGACCCCTTTTTACTCATTTCAAAAATGAAAAAATGACTCTGACCCCTTTTTACTCATATCCGTAAAGTGTTAACCCTTATATTTATCCGATATCCTGATGGCGCCTGTAATATGCTCGATCTCTTTCTGCAGGTCTCCGCTTTTGACTATAAAACCCGAAGCGCTGAACTTATTGGCAAGCTCGAAACGCTCCTTATTCGAAAAGGCCGTAATAATAAAGACCGGCAGGTCCTTCTGCAGTTTCCTGATCTCTCTGAGAACGTCTATGCCGCTCATATCGGGCAGGAGCACGTCCAGAAGCACGGCATCCAGTCTGCATGTCCTGACCTTATCGAGCGCATCCTTGCCTGTCGCGGCGGTGACAACATCGTAGCCGTTGGCCTCCAGCCGGAACTTTATCACCTTCAAAAAATCCGCTTCATCATCTACTACAAGCACCGTCTTCTTATTATCGTCCATATCTATCCTCCATCTTTTGCCTGGCAGCCGAGGCGGCCATGATCGCCGCGCCGGCGCCTGACCCATCTTTGGTCAAAGCCAATCTTATGTTTCCGGCCTTCCCGCCCAGAAACTCTTTGATAGTTTTCTTCACGCAATCCGAAAAGCCGGAAAGTTTTTCATATACGCTGCCGTCAATCGCCACAGTATGCTTTACGGAAAGGGAGCCGTCGATCTTCGTAGCGACCGCTATTATCGCCGCCGCGCTTATACGCGCCGCGCGCGTCGAAACTATTTTACAGATCCTCGCTATCGCTTTCCGGTCCGTGGGCGTCGAGCCTGATATTCCCAGGCCGCGCAGCGCTCTCCTTACGCCGGATCTGTCCGGCGACCCGTCAGCTATCATCGCGGAAATATGCTCACCTTTAAGCGACATCGTCTTTTTAAGCGCTTTTGGCGCCTTGCCGCCGAACAGCTCTCCGCATGATATAAGGTCCATCATCACAAGCCTGCAGATCTCCCCCAGGTATAATCCGGATACCATCTTCTCCATTATCTGGCGGCGCGGGTTGCTCGATGCCGAGTCCAATTTCTTGTCGTATCGCGTAGTCTTCAGCTTATTGAAATTCCCCCATTCGATATTGATTATCATGGAGCCGGGCCGGAGCCCAAAGCGCCCGGCAAGCCTCTTTATTCTGAATATCTTCTCCACATAACAGGCATTGCAGCCTGTCCCTATTATGACGGCGATGTCGCATGAACGGTCCGAGTAACTTCGCGCGGCCAATGTGCCGACAGTGTCATTAATAAGCGCGGATACTTTTACATTGCTCAGTCCCTCGTCCAGCAGCGCTTCTTTAAGAAGGGCCGCGACATCATGGCCCTTGACTCCGGAAGCGGTAAAGCCCTTGGTCCACGCGGTCAGCCTGCCGCTGGCGGCATCTTCCTGTTCCAGCGGAAAAGAAAATGTAAAACCCAGATTTATACGGCTCAATGGGGGGATACCTTCTTTGATAAAGAATTTCTTTACCGACCGCGCCAGAAACGCGAATAACTTCTTATCGGTGGAAGTGATATCTTTTTTATGCAAAACGCACTTCAGGACATGGGCCGAAGATATAATACCATGGCCTATGAGGTCAACCCCAAGCACCCGGAAATTGGTTCCTCCGAGATCCAGGGCTATAAACCGGCCCTTTTCACTGCCTGCGGGCCTGTCTAAATAGGCGGGAAGCATCTTGAGCGAGCCGGGCCGGAGCGACAAACCCCTGTCCATTTCGCGATGAAAGCGCCGTATTATCGCCTTCATCTCCCGATCTGAAACGGCAAAATCCCGTTCAAGGGCCGCCAGCGCTCTTTTCGTCATCTCGATATCTTCAGTACCTTATATTTAAGAATTCCGGCGGGAACTTTTATTTCCACGGTCTCGCCTTCCTTATGATTCATGAGAGCGCTGCCTACCGGTGAAGAGATGGATATCTTCCCCTCGGCATAATCGGCCTCTTCTTCGGCCACAAGGGTATATTCCAGCTCCTCGCCTGTCTTTACATCCTTCAGCTTAACGGTGGCGCCGATCAATATCTCATCCGACGACATCTCATCTTCATCAATAACTTTGGCTGTAGCAAGTTTATGCTCCAGCTCTGATATCCTTTTCTCATTTAACCCCTGGGCCTCCTTCGCGGCATCATATTCGGCATTTTCACTGATATCGCCATGGGCGCGGGCCTCGCCTATGGCCTTTGAAAGCTCTCTCCGCTTCACGGTCTTCAGGAGCTCCAGCTCTTTTCTCAGCTTCTCGTATCCGTCCTTCGAAAGATATGTTCCTTTATGCATTTGCCGGCTCCAGATTTTTATTTGCCCCGGCGCATGAACCGGCTGCCGGGCACGGCCCCTCCCAGCAGTGCAGGCACAGCCTATCCTTCGGAAGCCCTATTGCCTTTACCATATCACCCACTGTCTGGTATCTGAGCGTGGTGATATTCATATCTTTCGCTATCCAGTCTACCATCTTCCTGTATTTAGGCGACCTGTCGTCGAGATACTCCGAGACATCCTCTATATCGCGCCCCTCAATGGCGCGGATCGCCCTGCGGGCCACAAGCTCGCTCGTCGTACGGGTAGACTGGTTAAAGCGGCACGGGAACATGAGGGGCGGGCACGCCGGCCTCACGTGTATCTCCTTAGCGCCCGAATTCCACAGTTTCTTTATCGCGAAATTCTTAAGCTGGGTGCCGCGAACGATGGAATCCTCGCATAATACTATGCGTTTACCGTTTATTATCTCCTTTATGGGAATCAGTTTCATCGTAGCTATATGGTCCCTGGTCTCCTGGGACGGGGGCGTATAACTTCTGCCGTAGCCCGGCGTATATTTCACGAGCGGCCGCCTGTAAGGCTTGCCTGATTCCATGGCATAGCCTATGGCATGCCCTACTCCCGAGTCCGGAACTCCCGCGACAAGATCTATCTCCATGCCCTTATCGTGCTTTGCCAGGTAACGGCCGGACATCTCCCTGACGACCTCGGTATTGACGCCGTCATAAGTTGACGCCGGGAATCCCGTATATATCCAGAAGAATGCGCAGAACTGGTTTTTAGCGCCCTGCCCTCTCTTCTGTACGATGCCATCTTCGGTTATGAGAGCTATTTCGCCGGGCCCGAGGTCCTTGAATATCTCAAAACCGTTATTCGGGAACGCCGCCGTCTCCGAAGTTATGGCCCAGGCGTCCTCTCGCTTTCCTATTATAAGAGGGCTATAGCCTAACCTGTCACGAGCGGCATAGATACCGTCTTTATTAAGCAGGAGCAGCGAACAGGATCCCTCTATCATGGCGAACATCCTATCGATACCGCCCACTATAGAATCCCCCTCTACTATTAATTTCGCGATGAGCTCGACAACATTTACCGATCCTCTTGTCACCTCGCTGAAAGAAAATCCCCTGGCCATCAGGCCGCCGGCAAGCTCATCGGCATTTTCGATGAACCCGTTCATGACTACGCAGAACGGGCCGAACCTGGAGTTTACATATATGGGCTGTTCGTCATAAGCGCTTATCACGCCTATACCCTTGGTGCCGGCCATGCGCATGTAATCGTCATAAAACTTGGATTTGAACTGCGTCTGGCTTATATTGTGTATCTGCCGCGTAAACTTTTTCCCCAGGACCGCCAGGCCGCCGAATTCCGTACCCAGATGTGAATGATAATCTGTCCCGTAAAAAAGATCCTTTACGCAGTCATTTTTGGAAACAACCCCGAATATACCGCTCATGGTTACTCCTCTTAATTATATTTTTTAATGAAATCCGTCATGTCAGCCGGAAGAGGAGATTCGAAGCTTAATTTTTCACCGCTTGCCGGATGCGTAAACTCTATGCGCTTTGCGTGAAGCGCGGCCCTTCTGAAACGCAGTTTAAAATCTCTCCTGAAAGCGTATACAGACTCCCCTACCAACGGATGCCCTATTGCCTTCATGTGTATCCTTATCTGATTAGTCCTGCCGGTGACCGGCTCCGCCTCTATCTCGGTAAAGAGCGGATGCCTCTTCAATACCCTGTACTTCGTAACCGCCTCTTCCTTTCTCCGCCTGTTCCTATTATATATGGGCGCCGTTACGGCACCAAAGTCTTTTTTTAATCTTCCGTTAACAAAAGCTATGTATGTCTTGCGGACTTCACGCAGGCGGAATTTGTCCATCATTGCCTGCTGAGCTGACTTTCCTTTCGCGTAGATAATAACACCCGATGTCTCGCAGTCGAGCCTGTGGCACGGATAAGCGTTCACTTCTACCCCGCGCCTGTCAAGTTCATGGTTCAGGAGATCTGTCAGTGTATTATTCTCTTTTTTCGGGGCCGGTATGGTTAATATTCCCGCCGGTTTATCCGCTATGATAAGCTTTTCGTCCTCGTATATGATCCGCGGAGCCTTCATTTAACGTGCCTGGTCTTATAATTATTCACCCGCACATCGTACTCATCCTCTATCTCGCCGACTATCTCCTCGATAAGGTCCTCCAGGGTCACAAGCCCCTCCACATTGCCCCCTTCATCGGTCACCAGCGCCATGTGCGTATGCCCTTTCTGGAATTCGGTGAGAAGATCGGTAACCTTCTTCGATCCAGATACGAAAGTAGCGGGATATACGATATCCTGCATGACCACGAGATCCTTGTTCTGGTAGAGGCTCAGGAGGTCTTTCATGTTGATCACCCCGATAAAATTACCGGGATCATCCCTATATACCGGGATTCTCGAATATCCGCTCTCGATCACCTTGTTTATAATGTCATCCAATTTTGAATTTATATCTATGGCGAGGATATCTTTTTTCGCGGTCATAGCCTTTCGCACTATGGCTTCACTGAAGTCGAATATCTTCGTGATCATCCTGTATTTATCTTTCTGCAGGGTCCCTTCTTCCTGTCCGACCTTGATAAGCGCTTTAACTTCCTCGTCGGTAACAAGAGACGGCTTGGGCCCTGTTTTTCCGCCCACCAGCATTACCACGGAATTAACCACAGCCTCGAGGCCCTTAACGAAAGGCGTAAAGACTTTTATCATGACATAAGCGGGAACGGCCATGAACATCGCCATCTTTTCGGCATACTTAGCGGCGATCGTCTTGGCCGTAGTTTCAAAAACTATGATAAGAGCGGCGGCGGTCACCGTTGAAAGCACGACTTCCAACACGCCCTCGCCGATGAGATGTATCATGATAGCTGTAACTATTACCGCTATAAGCGTATCGATGATATTATTCGAGACAAGTATAGTGCTGAAAAAACGTTCCGGGGTCTGGAGTATCTTGAGTACTATCCTGGCCTGCCCGGAACCTTCCAGGGAGAACTTTTTAAGTTTCAGGCGGCTTGCCGATACGATCGATATCTCCAGCGCCGCCGTCACCGCGGCAAGGACAAGGAGGATAAATATCGTCAATAACTGCGCCAATACCTTCATTATGCCCTGTCCGGCGCCTGTAGCTGAGGCTTAACTATGCCCGCGGATATCACAAGTTTTATCCCTTCTTCTATCGACATGTCCATCTCTTTCACCTTATCCCTGGGGACGAGTATAAGAAATCCGGTAAGCGGGCTCGGCGTGGTCGCGATAAAGACATGCATGAGGTCCCGGCCGCTCTTTTCATTGGCCTCCCGGAAGCTGTCGCTGGTCAAAAAACCCACGGACCATATCCCCTCGCACGGATACTGGACCATCACGACCTTCTTGAAGGCAGGGCTCTCCTTGGATATGAATGAATCGACGATCTGTTTCGCGGCGGGATATATCTGCCGGATCATCGGAAACTTCATGAACCACCTCTCCAGGGAGTGGATTATCTTCTTGCCGAAAAAGTTCGCCGCCGTGAAACCTATAAGGAATATTATGGCGATGCCTATGATGATCCCTACCCCCGGAACGGAAAAGCCGAAATGTTTCTGGAAATAGACATTTATCAGTTTCCCGAATACCCCGTCTATAAACCGGAGTATTACATAGATAAGGTACAGAGTGACGAATACGGGCAGCGCTATCAGGAAACCTGTGGCAAAGTAATTTCTGATCTTCATAATACCCCTTTCTAACGGTAGATAGGCAGGAACAACAGGGCGGCCCACGCTATGACAGTCGTCGTCAATCCTATCGTCAGGCCGATCCAGAACCAGCGGAAGAAGGTCATGTGGACCCCCTCTTCTTTCTCCAATAACCCTAAAGCTACGATATTGGCGGTCGAACCGACAAGAGTAATATTACCGCCCAGGCAGCCTCCGAAGAGAAGCGCCCACCACAATGATTCTACCCCCACTCCCATACCCTGAAATCCCTGTACCACAGGTATGACCGCCGAGACGAGCACTACGTTATCGAGGATACTCGAACCTATGGTGGATATACCCAATATGACGGATGTGAGCACCCATGGGCTGTGCGCAGTCACCCCTACTATCTTCTGGGCGAGAAAATCCGCGGCGCCCGTAAACTTAAGGGTGCCTGCCTGAGCGAAGAGCAGAATGAAGAAGAGGAGCGTCCACCACTCCACATCTTTCTCTATGAAGTCCCGCGCCTTGGAACGCTTCCAGGCCATTACAATGCCGCTCGAAATAAGCGGGAGCACCAGAAGGACTGTGTTGGGCGGCAGGGCCCACCATATCTCCAGGCGATGGTGAAAAGCAATGGCTATTATGGTAGCGCCAAATATGCCCAGGCTTATCTTCAGGCTCTTTTCGGGAGGGACCGATATCAGGCGGACGAGTATCTCGTTGTCGCCAAGCTCTTTCATCTTGTTGTCCAGGCGCATAAGCTGCCTGCGATACCATCTGCTTACTATTAATATAAGCGCCGCCAGGCATATCAGCATAACAGGAAAAGATTTTACGATAAAATCCTCGAATGTAAGGCCGGACTTTGTGGCAATAAGTATCCCTATGGGATTTCCCAGCACGGTACCCATGGAACCGATATTCGCGGCAAATATGACTATCATAAGAAACGGCGTAGGCTCTACTTCAAAATAGTCGCATATTTCGAAGATCGCGGCCGCTATGAATATAATAGCCGTAACCTCGTCCACCGCGCACGACAGAAGAGCCGAGATTACGGAGATGAGTATCAAAAACTTCGCGGCGGTGAGCTTCTTTATGCGCAGTATCAGCGTCACTATCCACGCGAAAAATCCCGCGCTCTTAAGGAGCCCTACCAGGACCATCATGCCTATCAGGAAGAGTATGACTTCCAGGGACGCGAACTTTATGATATGTTCTATGTCGATCGTCTTGGTAAGTAAAAGTATCGATGTGCCTAAGAAGGCGAATGTGAGACGGAAACTCCAGAAGAAGAGCGTCCCAAGCATCGATACGGAGAATATCGATACCGCCATCGCCTGATGGAAAGTAAGCCCGGAATGCCTGCCGAGAAGCCCGACGGCCGCGGATATGGCTACGAGGAGAGCCGACCTCTCCAGTATATTCTTTTCCTGCATGGATCCCCTTTTAGAGCGCCAGCCCCGCTTCTTTAGCCAGCGCCTTCACTATATCGGACCTTGTAATAACGCCTATGGCCTTGAAACCCTTAGTAACGACGATACGGCGCTCGCTCCTCGTAAGCATTATACGCGATACCTCCGTAATGGAAGTATCCTCGTCTACCGTGGGTACGTCCTTGCGCATGACATCCCTTACCTTACGCTTCGCGAGCTGGGCTATCTTTTTTAATTTGCCCCTGGATTCCCCGCCATAAACAAATGCCCCGACATGCTTAAGATAAGCCGGCGACATTACTTTTAATACCTCTTTCTCGGTAAAGACCCCGTATAATCTGCCGTTTTTGTCTATCACCGGAAGCCCGCTGGCGCCGCTTTTTATAAGCAGCTTAAGCGCGTCCCTTGCATTCATATCCGGAGGGATCGATTTTATCCTTTTCGACATGAAATCCTTTACTATGAGCGGCATGGAATTTCTCCTTTCCTATCGCGGCATCAATGTAACCATGGCAAGGCCGGCTGTCAATAATATTATGGCTATTATGGTAACCAGTGACACTATATTAAAGAAACGCGAGTTTTTATACTGCCCCATAAGATGCCCGTCGTTTATAAGTATCATCATAAATACCAGGACGAACGGCAAAAAGATCGAATTGGCTACCTGGGAGAAGAGCATTACCTTTACAAGGTTAACTTTCGGCAGCATTATAATGCCCGCGCCGGCGGCTATCAGGAAAGTAAAGAGAAAATAAAACTGGGGGGCATCTTTAAATCTTTTATCCACCCCCGTCTCCCACCCTAGGCCTTCGCATACAGAATAGGCGGCGGCAAGCGGAAGTATCATTGCCGAAAAGAAAGAGGCATTGAAAAGGCCGAATCCGAACAGGAGCGCGCAATGCCTCCCGGCGAGCGGCTTTAGCGCCAGGGCCGCGTCTTTGGCAGTCTCTATCCTGATGCCGCTTTTGAAGAGCGTCCCGGCGCAGGCTATTACTATAAAGACCGCCACAATGATCATCACCACGCCTCCTATGGTAATATCGATCTTTGTGTAATTATAATCCTTTACTCTTATCCCCTTCTCCACTATGGTCGACTGCTGGTAAAACTGCATCCATGGGGCGATCGTCGTCCCCAGCAGCCCCATAACTATTATGAGATACCCTTTGTTAAGCTCCATGCGCGGCGAAACCATCTCCCTGCCGACCGTACCCCAGTCGGGACGGACAAGAAACCCGCTTACAATATAAGCTATGTAGAAGAAAGCGCCTACAAGGAATATCTTCTCTACGGATTTATAGGTCCCCTTTACGACTATCCACCAGATCACCGCCGCCGATATGATAAGGCTGGCATAGCGCGGTATCCCCGCTATTTCGCCGCTCGCCGCTATACCCGAGAATTCCGACAGTGTATTGGTAAAAGCCGAGAGTAAAAACATGGCCATGGCATAGAACGTGACTTTTACTCCAAATTTTTCGCGTATAAGGTCGGCCAGCCCCTTGCCGGTGACTATGCCCATCCTGGCGCACATCTCCTGAAGGACGATGAGCGGTAAAAGCATCGGGATAAAGACCCAGAGTATGGAATACCCGTAATGCGCTCCGGCGACAGAGTACGTGGTTATCCCGCCGGCATCATTCCCGGCGCTCGCCGTTATTATGCCGGGACCGAGAACGCTGAGGAAGATTATGATAGTCCTCCAGAAATGCCGCCGCGGAGGTCTCTCCTGCCGATCCATCGCTTTATATCCCTTTCGGTATACGCGTCCTCTTACGCCAGGCGATAGATATGACCTGGCTCAGGACATCATCCATCGTTATAATGCCATGCAGGATCTTATTCTCGTCAACAACCGGTATGGCCGAGACTTTATACTTGTCCATGAAATAAGCCAGTTCTTTCACGCTATTATTAAGATAGACATACAGCGTCTTATGAAAAGCGGTCCTGGAGATCGGTTCGCCGGATTCGGCGAAGAGCAGCCTCCGGATAGTTGTGACCCCCTTGATGTGATGCTTTTCGTCGATCATATATATGTATGGCACCGTATCATACTCTTTTGTGTTATTCTTGATAAAGTCGATGGCGGAGCCTACCGTCATCGTCTCCTGCAGGGCGACATACTCGGTCGTCATTAACCCGCCCGCCGAGTCGCTTTCGTAACCCAGCAGGGTCGAGAGCTTTTTCGCGCGTGATGATTCTACGAGGGGCAGGAGGTTATTAACCGTCCTTGACGGAAGCTTCTCGAGGAGATCCGTCGCTTCGTCTGTCGACATCTGGTTCACGATCTCGGCCGCCTCTTTCTTGTCCAGTTCCTTCAGTATCGCGTTCTGCTCCTCGAACTCGATATTCTCGAATATCTTGGCCTTCGTCTTCACATCGAGAACCCTGAAGAGCGCCATCCTCTGGTTTGGGGTCAGGTCGAATATGATATCTCCGAGGTCAGCCGCGGGTATCGACAGAAGCTGTTTCTCCGGCACCGAGAGCTTCATGGTCATGCTCGCGGGATTGATCGTTATAGGCTGCACATTCTTCCACGATATAAGGTCCTTCTCCTTAAAATAAGGAGAATTCTTATTAAATAACCCCACCATAAAATCGACCGGCTTCTCCCAGCCAAGCCTTCTTATGATGCCGCGAAGGCCTATATCGACATGGGCTACGACGAGGTCCTGTTCAACCTTCAGGAGGTGTATGTCGTTTACGCGCCTTACCTTATGATTGAATGTGTCCACCACCTGCTGATCGAGTATATTTCTTCTTAAGAGCAGTTCATACCCTTTTATGCTGCCGGAAAATTTTATATCTTCCCTTTTTACCGACAGCAATACATCGTCTTCGACCGAGACCACGCTCGGCCACTGAATACTCGCGTAGGCCCTGTTCAGCGTCCCCCTGTATATGATGAGCTCGCCTATCTTGGGATAAACTTCGCCCAGATTAGCGGAAAGGTCCCATACCTTTCCCGCGACAAAACCGTCCGAGGTCATCACGTCCTTTTTAAGGAGCGCTGAAAAATTTACGAACATGGCGGCAGCAGCCGCCTTTGCCTCATTAATACCGTTCATCATTTTAGGATTATATCCTATCCCTGAATATGAATATAGCCAGGAGAGTTAAGATAAAGAATGCCGCCGCTATCCTGATCCTGTATGGAGAGACATGCTCCTCTATCGGAAATCCTCTCGCCATAATGATCGCCTCGTCGGCGTGTATGTCCAATTCACCACCATGCACCGGGCATGCCATATGAAAAGTGCCCGTAACCTCTACCATATCGCCCTTATTTTTATAACCTCCTACCCACCTTATCTCTTTAAGAAGATCGCTCTTACACCACACACCGATCGTATTATACCCGTCTTTCAGGCTGACCCAGGAATACTCGCCCCGGTTCATCACGGCCGTCATGGCCTCGCCCCTGTATGTAACCGTCTTGCCGTCCAATTCACGGGCAGCCTCTACTAGCTCCCTGCTGGTAACGGTCCCGGCATGCGACGGCATGCTTATCAAAATAAAAAACACGACAAAAGCCGTCCCGATAATATAAGATACTCTCATTTCTTTCCCTTCAGCGCGGCTACAATCATTCCACCAAGCGCAAATATAGCGATAAACTCAAGCCTCCCCGCCCACATCTGGATTATATACGTTACCTTCAGGACAACGGGCATGGAGGGGCTGGTTATCCCGCATGATAATCCGACATTGGCGGCGGCCGATACGGATTCGAATGCCGCCTCGCTAAGGGAGTATCCATAAAACATCGTAATAATAGTGCCTACGAGGTAGAGCCCCATGTATGAGAACATTATGATCGCTGATAATCTCACGTGCCTATCCTGAAGTATGATATCCCTGATATGGTGAAATTTCTGAACCAGTACCGTGCTCTCCGGGAGGAGCAATTTTTTTATGTCTTGCCGGACAGCTTTATAGATTATTCCGAGCCTAAGGAGCTTGATCGCGCCCGTGGTCGAACACATGCTTCCACCTATGGCCATGGCCATCGTAATGCCCAGCATGGCAAGCGGTCCCCATTCATTTACAAACTGAACGGGATATACCGTGGAGTAACCCGTACCTGTATGTCCCGATATTAGCTGATAAAATACCTTCCTGAAAAAAGCGCCCGGCCCAAGACAGATACCGTTTCCCGCAAAACCCCATGCCGTGATCGAGAGGGCCACTACCATGCTTATAAAGAGAGTTGTGGTCTCAATGTTCAGGTAGAGCTCCCGTCTGTTCCCTGTCCATACCACATAATGAAGAGCGAAATTTATAGCCCCTAAGAACATTATCACCACGGTTATCATCTCAAAGGAGAAATTATGATAAAAAAGTATGCTCTGCGACTGCGGAGTAAATCCTCCTGTATCCCATGCCGCTATGAATACGCATATAGAATCGAATATCGCCTTGCCTGCTGGAAGTCCGCCCGCTACGGCGGAGATCGAAAGAGCCGCGGTGCCAAGTATCATGTAGACGACGCTGACAAACCATATAAAACGCGCGGTATTAATAACATTCGGCAGTATCTTTTCATCCCGCGCCTCGCCCACATATATCCGGAACGCTCCCGCCGTCCCTCTAAACAGGAATGTAAGCGCGATCACCACTATCCCCTGTCCGCCGATAAACATAGTAAGGTGGCGCCACAGGTTATGGGAATATGCCATATGGTCCAGGTTATTCACGAGTGAGAGGCCTGTTGTCGCGAAACCGCTCATCGCTTCAAAGCACGAATCAAGATATGACCGGTAATGGCCGCTCAGATAAAGAGGGATGGCGGAGAAGAACATGGCGACTATCCAGGAAAGGGCCGCAACACACATCGCGTGGCCCGTAGAGAGGTCCTTGCCGGTGCGGCACACTCCTGCCAATACCACCCCGAAAAACAAGGTGATCGCCATGCTAATGAGATAATCGACCGCAGGGGCAAATTCGGAATAACCCGAGGCTACCGCCAAGGGGACTGCCATTATGAGGCCAAGGCCTATGGTTATCTTTCCAAGATAATGGCCTATTATCCTGTAATCTTCAGCGGCAGGCTTCAGTATCATTTAACGCAGCTCCACCATAATAAACATATTATAAACGCGGAAACGACAAATAAGAACACCATAAGCACCTCGGACGCTATACCCAGGATACCGTTCCAGATGCTCTTAACTATAAGGCCCTTTCTCATCTGTATCATTACTCCACCTTGCCGACAAGCATTTCCAGGAGCTGCTGTTCGTTCTCTATTGTCGTCAGCGCTACCAGGTCATCGCCTTTCTGGAGCACCGTATCGCCTTTCGGCACTATTATATTATCTCCTCTCACTATCGTAACAAGAACCGAATCCTCCGGCAATACCACATCCTTTACGTATTTATTTATAACCGGCGAATCCGAAGACAGGTCGACCCTTACCAGAGCCAGCTTTCCGCGCTTGAAGGTCATGAGGTTTATAAAATCTTCGAACGAGACCTCTTCCTCGATGATCTTAGCTATTATCTTCGTGGCATTGACCGGCACATCCACTCCGAGTTCGGTGAATATATGCTCATTCCTGGGATTATTCACCCTGGCTACGGTACGCCTTACGCCGAATACTTCCTTGGCCAACTGGCATATAACCAGGTTGTCCTCATCATCGGCCGTTACCGCGGCAACGACATCCGCCCTGCCAACCTCGGCGTCCTCAAGATATCTCGACTCACACGCGTCACCGTTTATCACAAGGGTATCGAGACTCAGTGACGCGCTTTCGCATCTCGCCCTGTCTTTTTCTATCATGGTGACGATGTGCTTATCCTGGATAAGCTTCTGCGCGAGGTTAAACCCTATCCTTCCCGCCCCGACAATAACTATATGCATATATATCTCCCCCGGAATTTACGTCCTGGCAATCTCCCTACAGCCTGAATGCCTCTTTTACCTTCTTAAGGCTTGAGGTCCTTACAACACCCATTACTTTGTCATCCATCTCAAGTTTCGTATCCGGCTGAGGAATAATAACGCGCTTCTTCCTTTCGATGACCGTGACCAAAAACTCATCCGGAATATTAAGATCTTTTACATTTTTGTCCTTGAGGGATTCATCGACCACTATCTCTATAACTCCCAGCTCACCTGTCTCAACGAGATAGCTAGTAAAACGGTTCTCTATTATCTTATCCCTTATCATGGCGGCAACGAGCATCGTCCCGCTTATTATGTCAAGCCCGAGCTTTTTATATATATCCGCTCTCTTCGGATCATACACGCGGGCGATCACCCTGGGGACCTTAAACATCTTCTTCGCTATCTGGCTCGCCATAAGATTGGTATTATCGCCGCTCGTCACAGATATAAAGGCGTCCTGCTTATCTATCTTAAGGTCCCTCAGGAGCTTCTCGTCGAACCCCGTACCAGTGGCCGCGACACCGTTGAATATCCCCCCGAGCCTTTTGAATGCCTCCGGATTCTTGTCGATTATGGTTACATTATGCCCTTCCTGCGCGAGAAGAAGCGCAAGCTGTGAACCTACCCTGCCGCATCCCACTATCATCACATTCATCGGATCATCCGCCCTTCCCGGCGGACTTTACCGCCGCGACACTAACTTTCTGTATATTGAGTTCATTAAGTATGTCGAGCACTCCCGCCACCGCGCCGAACCTGCCGGAATCATCGACTTTCAGAATAACCGAAAGGTCCGGATTATCCTTCAGCCGGTCCTTAATAGCTTCCTTTATCGAACCGGCGCTTATGTCCCGGTCATTTATATAATATTTGCCCTCTTTCGTGATCGCAAGCACAAGCTTCTCGGACCCTTCGAGCGCCACAGCCGTAGACGCCTTCGGCAGTTTTACATCTATCTTCGAGATCCTCGCCGGATTCAGCGTATATATCAGGCTGAATGATATAAAGAAAAATATAAACATGTTCATGATGATATCCGTCATGGCGACGGATTCGAGCGCGACAAGATAGTCGTTACGGCCCTTTATGTTTATCATCTCTTCCGCTTCGATTCGGATAAGGCTTCCGCGAGCTTCATCGACGAATCGCTCAATTCATACGAAATATATTTCACCCTGGATATTATAAAATTGCATATCAGGTAATAGGGAACAGCGACGGCAAGCCCTGTCGCCGTTGTTATCATGGCCTCATAAATACCGGAGGCAAGCTGTGAAACAGTTACATTACTGCCGGCCTTCTCCCAGGCCATGAACGCTTTTATGAGGCCTGTTATGGTACCCAGAAATCCGAGAAGCGGCTCTATCCCGATTATCGATATCAGGCCGCCTATATGCTTTTCTAGCGACTTGACCTGGGTATTGCCAGCGCGCTCGAGCGCCTTCTCTATCTCATGCGCGGGAAGATCTCTCTTCTCTATGCCGGCTTTCAGCGTGACCGCTATGGGATAGCGTATATTCTTCCTGCACAGGCCCAGGGCCTTATCATACTCTCCGGCGAGAATGTGAGCCGTAACTTTATCAGTAAATTGCGCGGCGTCGATCTTCGCGGCGAACAATTGCTGCAATTTAATGATTATGATCGCCAGGCCCAGCACAGAACCGAGTATGATCGGTATCATCACCGGCCCGCCTTTGACTATCCAGTTCATTATTATCTCCTTAAAAAAAACGGAACGGCCCCTATTTGTTTATATATGCCAGGACATCTACGATTCCCTTGCGCATGAACATAACAGCGATCGCGGCAAGGAGAAGATGCGTTATTTTGGACACGGCTTTGGAGCCCGCCTTGCCGAGAAAAGCGGATATGGCATCGGCATACGTAAAGACGGCCCAGACTATGGCGAGATTGGCGACTAATGACAGGACCGTGATCTCTATGCCATACAGGTCGAGCATCATGATCATGGTGGTAAGCGCGGCCGGGCCTGTTACCAGAGGCGTGCCTATAGGCACCGCTCCCATCGTATCGGCGGAGAGCCTCGGCTCCTTCTCGCGGCGCAACAGGTCGCGAAGCGCGATCACCAGAAGGACTATTCCGCCGGCGATCTTAAAATCGAAGACCATCACTCCGAGTACCTTGAATATCCATTTACCAAGGAAAAGGAATGTCATGCCGATCATAAACGCGGTGACGATAGACTGAGTTACGACCCTGACCCTCTCCTTCTTCTTCAGGTGCGCGGTAAAGCCTATGAATATCGGAAGCACGCCGATAACATCGATAGCGACAAATATCGGTATGAATGCCAGTAAAAATGCTTTCATATAAGCGGTTTCCTTTATATGGTAATAATGTTAAATTATATCATAATAGGAATGAAAGGCAAAGCCGAAAATAGGCGGAATATAAAAAACAAGGCCGGACATATTATAGTCCGGCCTTATCTGAAACTATAGAATATTATGAGAGTTGGGTTATTTAGAGAGTTTTCCTCTGATGATCTTCTCCGCTTCCAGCCAGTCCTGCATAGCGTGACCCGACTTACGGCCCCTCTTCTCATAAAGCTCGTAGGCTTTCTTCGCTACCAACGCATTCAGATCCTCCCTCGACATATTCGGATTGGAAGATCTCCCGAGTTTAAAAGACGTCCTAGCCATGACCAACTCCTCCTTTCATATGATTTGTAATACCATTATACCCCGCCACGCGGTTTTTATGCAATAGAAATCTTCAGGAAATCCGGGATCGGCTGCTTCAAAAGTTTGTAAATATTCTTAAGGTGCGTCCGGTATAGTTTATCGAAAGGATTATCGCCGCCGGTATGCGCTTTCCCGCCATACCACCAGTTCCAATCGCTGCCTTCGGCTATGTATAACTCGCGCCACGCCTCGACTATCCTCGCTCCGTCGATAGAAGAATCCTTCTCCGCCTTTCTGGTAAATTTCACGAGGTCCCTGCGGACCCTGTCGAGATATTCCCAGGAGAGATTGTCCTGCTCCTGCCCGATCCATATATCGAAGTTATGGTTGATCCAGGATCCGGGGAATATGCGGTGTATCGCCCTCTTCGGGCTCTCTAGTTCGAGAAAATCGCTTATCGTGGTCGATCCTACGTCTTCCTGCTTATCGAGATTGGCGTACAGTGTCTCGAAAAACAGCCTGCCGTTATCGTCAAAATATTCCCAGGCGTTTTCGCCGTCCATGACGATGGCCAGAAGGCCGCGGTCGGTATCACGGCGCATCTGAGCCCCTATCTTATTGCAATGCCCTATAAGATCCCATGCCGCTTCGTCCTGGTTCCATGAATTATAGTTAAAGCTTATGATGTCGGAAAGGTTCTTATCCCTGAATATCATGCTTATCCGCCGCTGGCCGATCATGTAGTTATACGGCCGGTAAATTATGCGACGGTCGAATTCGGACGTGTTCTTATACTTCCTGTCATATAGCGAAAGGCTCCTGAAGAGGATATCCTCGTCGGTGGCGACCCAGTTGATGCCCTTCTTTATCAATATATCGAGCGTCTGGTCCGAAACACTGCCTTCCGAAGGCCACATTCCGCGCGGCGGGACGCCGAACTGCTCCGTATGATATTTTATCGCGGCTTCGACCTGCCACTCGGTATCTTCCGGATGTGAATATTTTTTTGGGAGCGTCGAATAAGGCAGTGAAACCCGGGCCACCGATGTATCGCACACAAGCGGCATTATCGGATGGTAGAAAGGTGTGGTGGTTATCTCTATGCGGCCTTCATCCTGCAGCTTTCTGTATAGAGGCAGGATCTGGCGCATTATCTCTTTCTGTTTAAGTACTATATACTCCTTATCCTGTTCATTGTAACCGCTCCCTTTACGTATAAGGTCGTTCAGTTCCATATCATCATCGATCGATATGGAATGAAACCATGCGAGATTGAACAATACCTGAAGGTCGAGGAAGTCCTGGTTGGAAAATGCCTTAACGGTCTTCTTAAGAGCTGTGCCGGAGAGCGGCTTCACGCCTTTTTTTATGAGAAGTTCGGAATATCTTGGATTCGGCTCGATGAATTGCTTGAAATTTACTTTGAAGAACGAGTTCAGCATCTCCACCCTGTCCTCATAGGTCAGGAGAGAGGCCCTCTTCAATGTGAGGTCGAGATACGTATCCGACGCGTCATTCTGCACATAATCATTGATCTGTTCGACGAGCGACGGTACCATGTTAAAGACCGCCCTTATGCCGTCGAAATTATCGACAAGGGCGGCCATGGGATAGTAATCTTTGATACCATGAAGCCTTACCCACGGCATCATGTATTTACCGCTAATGGGGTCTTTATAGTAAGGCTGGTGCATATGCCAAAGGAACGCTACGCCCAATCTCTTATCGGTATTCATCGCGGCCCCTGTAGTATGCTATGTGCAGTAGACTGTGTAGTCTATATCCCGGAATATATTATTTTTCCACTCAAGATGTTTTATATAGTTCTCGTCAAGCGATCCGGATTTTATATCTTCATAAAGGTTGGTAAAGTTTTCGGCATGGCTCCTGAAACGCTCGACCGCATAAGGAACGTGCGAACCGGTTTTTATAATAAAGGCCCAGTCGCTCGACTGCGCCAAAAGAAGCTCCCTGGCCATCTGATTCAATGCCCTGGCCGCAAGAGCGTGGGCATGCCTGTTGGCATTGGCGGACTCTACCATGCGCTCGACCATCTTATGAAGATGCCGGTATATCCAATCGTTCGAACCCTCAAGCCAGAATTCACTATAACCCTTATATCCCCAACTGGAAAATGCCGGCTGGAGCACCTGATAGCGTTTGTACATCTTCATATACTCGCTCGGGGTCGTAAGTTTTATGGTATCCTGGTCGTAGCATACTTTCCTTATCAGAAAATCGAGCCACATCGGCCCCTCGAACCACCAGTGGCCGTATAATTCCGCATCATACGGGGCGACGACAATCGGCTTCCTGCCGTCCATGGCGCCAGCGAGATGCTCAACCTGCCTCTCGCGGTTAAACATGAAATTACCCGCATGCGAGGCCGCAGTCTCGCGCGCCGCATCCGGATTATACAGCTCTTTATGATTAGTACGGCCGGTTATCTTGTAGTATTTTATGCCGGTATTTATCCTGACACCGTCGGCATTGATATAAGGCCTGACATAATCATAATCGAGATCGAAACCTATATCCCTGTAAAATTCCCTGTAATTGTAATCGCCAGGATATCCTTCGACGGCGCTCCAGACAGATTTTGACGATTCGATATCCCTTCCAAAAACGGCAACCCCGCTTTTCGTAAGGTAGCCGCTGAAGACTCCGAATCTCGGCCTCGGCGCCCCGAACAATATGCCATGCGTATCGACGAGAAAATACCTTATCCCTTCCTTCTTTAAAGCCTCTTCATCGCCCGGCACATAACCGCATTCTGGCAGCCACATACCCGGCGATTTCCTGCCGAAAAGTTTCTCATACATATCAGAAGCCGTCTTAACCTGCGCTCTTACAGAAGCCTGCCTCTGGATCTCCATGAGCGGCAGGTAACCATGAGTGGCGCAGCACGTGATCACTTCCAGCTTCCCCGTCTCCTGGAAGTGCCTGAAAGCGTTGACAAGATTGCATTTATACTGATCGACGAATATATGGCGGGCTTCCTGGAACATCCTGTTGTACATATGGGCAAGGCCGGAAAACCTGTTATCCCATCTCGTCCGCTCTATCTCTTTCCAGGAGAGCTCGATAAGTTTATCGATATGTTTTACATATTTCCCCTGCAAATTATCGTCGATGAGCATGGCCATAAGCGTCGGCGAGAGCGAAACAGTCAGCCTGTAATCTACACCGTCACGCTCCAGGCCCTGAAGTACCTTTATAAGAGGGATATATGTTTCGGTGATGGCTTCGAATAGCCAGTCTTCTTCGAGGAAATCCTCAAACTCGGGGTGGCGCACAAACGGAAGATGCGCGTGCAGGACAAGCGCAAGGTAGCCTTTTGCCATAAGCCGTTATTCTGTCTTTCTTGTAACGATGGGGGTTATGCGGCGGACATCTATGCCGTCATTCGACTTCGCCTCAACGGGGATAGACTGTATGCCGTCGGGAAGGGCAAATCTCACGGAGAATGTGCCGTCCTGGCGCAGTTTAAGCGGTTTACCTTGCAGAGTCACCTTCGCATCCGGCTCGGTAGCCCCGTAAACTATTAATTCGCAATTAACCACCAGCCAAAATTTTCTCTCCGATGGCTGCCGGCCCATAACCGATGCGCCGCTCGACAGCCCGCCCGAAGTGACCTGCTCTTCAAGATACCTTTTCACCATCTCCCTGACATCCATCGAAGCCTTGCCCAGCCCGAAACCTCCGGAAAGCGAGAACATCTTCCAATACTCTTCCTCAGGCATCATCCACTCCGCGTCGAACTGGTCGGACATGCCAAAACGCGGCGTCTTAACCATATTGGACCGGGCCAGTAGATAAAAACCACCTTTCCTGGTCACTATCCCGATATCAACTACCCAGGCGCGCTCAGGCTTACCGACATTAATATACCAGCTATTGGCGAGGCCTGTGAGATCTATATCGAAGTATGAGTGGGCATTTTTGCCGTTGAAGTTGACATCGGTGACATCATAGACCCTGAGCACCGACTTAAGCATGCCGTCGCCGGAAGATTCTATCCTTCGAAGAACCTCTTCTTCTTTATCTTTGCGTATCTCCCAATATGAAAATATCCACCATGGATCCCTAACAAGGATTACAATACGGTTATCGCCATACCCGGGAGGGAACCGAAAATCTTTCCGGCGAACATTTTCCGACGGGTTTTGCTGTTGGTTAAAAGTAGCTATGGTAGGTGTATTATCGACCCTGTTTACTGTCTGATAGGCATTCTGCCCGACTTTGGCGACAAGATCGGGTTTTAATTTCGACGCCCTGGGCATACGTACCGATTTTTTTGCCTTCCGGACTTTTTTGGCCATCTTTACTCCGATGGTGCAGCTGAAGAAGAAGTGGATGGCGCTTCTTCAGCGGCCGGCATCTCTTCCTTTTCTACTGTTACTACTCTCGCCTCGTTATTGCCGTTCATTTCAATATATGTCACATCGACCCAATCGCCTTTTTTAACATCGCCGAGTTTGGAGGCATTTTCGAGTTTTGAATAGTCATTAACAAGCACATCGATCGACTTCTCGCTGTCACTGTCATAATCATAATACTGGATCGTAGCGATACCTTTGTCCGTATCTACCACTTGCACTTCACCGTAAATGGCGATCTCTTTAGGTTGTAACTCTTCCGGAATGCTTGCCGGAGCAGATACAGGAGCTACATTATTTTCATCGGACTCCTGGGAAAATACCGGAACCGCGAAGAGCAAAGTTATCAAAGCAATAGCCAACAATGATCCACAATATCGCAATTTCATAATGATACCTCCTTTTATGACTTATTTATACCAAATCACAACCTGAAAGTCAAGCAAATCGGGATCAAGTAAATTTCAGGCTGTTAATTTTCTGCCCGACCTGCTGAAGATAATCGACCTTATCAGGCCCAATTTCTGGAGCATGTATGTTAAAGCCGTGCCCAGGACGCCAAAACCGTATACGACACTTCTGGAAAAGTTGATCGATGACGAATCTTTTGTATAGATAGCCGGGCATGTTATCTCTGCTACCCGGTAACCAAAGTAGAAAGCCTGCAAAAGCATCTGGTTATCAAATACGAAGTCATCTGAATTCTCGAGTATAGGTAGGTCCAGAAGTGCCGCTCGGGAAAAGGCCCTGTAGCCTGTATGATACTCGGACAATTTCTGGCTTATCATGTTATTTTCGATAAAGGTCAGTATCCTGTTGGCAATATACTTGTAGAGAGGCATCCCGCCTTCAAGAGCTTTATTGCCGAGGATCCTGGATCCCAGTACGGCATCAAACATGCCGCTAGTAATTAGCGCTGCCATGGGAGTTATTAATTTAGGAGGGTACTGATAATCGGGATGGAGCATCACGACCACATCGGCGCCTGCTTTCAATGCTTCTCGATAACAGGTCTTCTGATTACCGCCATAGCCGAGATTCTCGTCGTGCACAAAAGTTTTAATCCCGAGCGAACGCGCAACCGCTACCGTATTGTCATGGGACTTGTCATCGGTGAGAATAATATCGTCTACTATGTCCCTGGGTATCTCATCATAGGTCTGCCTAAGGGTCTTCTCCGCGTTATACGCGGGCATGACGACCACTATCTTCTTGCCGTTAAGCATACATCACCCGGCACCTATTACTGCGCAACCAGGCTCTCTTCCACGATCTTATTGTCGGCTAATAATTTGTCATAAGCTGCTTTAAGGGCGATTTTTTCGTCCAGTAGCTTATCATACTCTTCTTTCAGCGCTTCCTTTTCGCTGGTCAGAGTCTCTACTTTGCTATCCAGATCCATCTTCTCGTTAAGAAGGGCGTCATATTCATTCTTCAGGGCATCTTTTGCCTTTGTAAGCACATTGACTTTCTCTTCCAGAATGATTTTTTCATTCAGCACAGCCTCATATTTATCTTTCGGCACTCCGCAACCGGCCAAGATAAGGGCCATGATAACAGACACGCAACATATCCCGACCACCTTTAAATCTCTCATTCGGCGAAATCCTCCTTAAAAAATTTCTGCTACTGCTTCAACAGGTACTTTTCAAGTACCGCCCATGTCTTAGGGCCAACTTTCCCGTCAACCTTCAGGCCGTTGGCCTTCTGGAACTCCATAATGGATTTTTTGGTCATCGGACCGATCTTACCATCTATCGAGCTCGTATAGAAACCTGCATTCTTAAGAGCTATCTGAATCTCTTTATTCCTATCCTGCGAAACTTTCGCTACGGCGGTTGCGGCCATCTGCGCAGTCTCCGGAAATGCCGCAGTAGCAGGTATGGGCTCCATCGCGACTGTCTGCGACGGCTCTATCACTACATTCTGCGCGGCCTCCTGGGCGCTTGTCATGCTCTCAGGTGGAAGCGGCGATATTATATCTGATGTATCAAGAGTAGGTTCTTCTATCGGTGTCTCGACCTTCCCCTTGCATCCCAAAAACGCAAGAGGCAACACTATTAAAGCTATCATAATAACTGCCAAAAACCTTCTATTCATCCCCTCCTCCTTTCATTATTGCGATTATACCCCCGCCCGGCCCTTTGTCAAGCTATTAATGACTTAACAAAACGCTCTATCCTTATAAGCGCTTCTTTAAGTTTATCCATGTTGGATGCATAGGATATCCTGAGATACCCTTCGCCTAATTTTCCGAAAGCCGTGCCCGGCACGACCGCCACTTTCTCATTTTTCAGGAGCCTCTTCGAAAATTCAAGCGACGATAACCCTGTCTTCATAATGCACGGGAACGCATAGAAAGCACCTTCGGGCATATGGCATGGAAGCCCAATCTCGTTCAATCGCGTTACGACGAACTGTCGGCGGCGTTTATATTCGCGCTTCATATCCTGCACGGACCTCTCGGCGTTCTTAAGCGCTTCCATGGCTGCCATCTGTGAGATTATAGACGCACAGAGCATCGTATACTGATGAACCTTTGTCATGCCCGCGATAAGTGCTTTTGGGCCGCATGCGTAACCTATCCTCCATCCGGTCATTGCA
>JAFGRN010000068.1 GCA_016935115.1 Candidatus Omnitrophota bacterium
GCCGCCGGACCAGGCGGCGCCGGTGGACCAGTCGGCGGAGGCATCGGATATCCATACAAATTTATTGGCATTAAAATTCCAGTTTACGTTATTGCCGCTGTTTATATTATAGGTAGAGCTCGGGGAATCATCGGCGTCAACGGCATTCGACGCGTTAGAATCCTGCACGTCCGTATATACCGGCGTCACTGTCGAGCCGGAATTATTGACAAGGTTCCATCTCGTCCCCGGCGCGGAGCTTCTCAGCCTTACAAGGCGAGAGTAGCCGGCGCCCGTAAATTTAAGGACGGCGCCGCTCGATAAGGTAATGGAATCGGAAGCGCCTATGGTATATGTGGAGCCCGCCAGGAACTCGAGCGTGCCGGCGGTAACGGCCACATCGGTCATTCCAATAGTGCCTGAGATGTATGCATATTTACCGGACTTAGTAATAGTAAGCGGCGGCAATGTCCCGCCCGCGCCCGAAAGCACGCCGCTTATGGATTGCGTAAGCGACGTATTATTCATGGTAATGGCGGTAGTGCCGCCCGTACCGGAACGGCATAAGATATCGCCGTTAGTCATAGTGATGGCGCCGCCGTTTACCGCTCCGCTGGCGCCAGTATCGAGGATAAGTTTATTGGCAATAGCCGCCGTGCCATTTATAGTGCATGTGCCGGAGCCGAACTTCACTATATTATAGGAGACCCCATTCTTAGGCGCGAAGCCTGAAGTGCCGGCGAATACCAGCGTCCCCTGATCGGGATTAAATGTGCCCGAGGTAAGGTTAGCGCTGCTGCCGCTAAAGGTGATAAGCGAGCCCTGGGCGTTTATAGTGCCGGAGAAGGAGAATGTCCCCGTAATAGTCATATTGGAAGTCCCGGCATTCAGTACCGCGCCCGATGATATGGTAAGATCACCGGTAAATAGCATGTTGCCGGCAGTGGCAAGGGTCTTATCGGCGGATATTACGGTGGGCCCGACCATCTCGAGATCTTCTATCATTACATAGCCGTCGCTTATCGTAAGGGCGTCTCCGCTGGATGGGACTATGCGGACGCCTGTGCCGGTCGAGCCGTTATTGCGCTCGCTTAATGGGACCCTCACCTTCATATAATAGGAAGCGCTCGTGGTGCTTCCGGAGAAGACCAGGTTCTCGACCAGGCCGCCGGACCAGTCATTGTAACACTCGGCTATCGGTATCTTGGTCGCCGAGACAAGATCCCCGCCTTCGCCGGCCTCCCAGGCCGTGAGCGAAGTGTAATGGCCGCCGGCGGTGCCGGTGGCGGCTTTCGAGCCGACGTCGGTGCCGGCCTGCCCGTAGCTGAAATGCGTCTGGTCGGCTACAGCGGTTATCGTGTGGACACCGTCGAATGTATCATCATCTGCATCGACAACTATCTTCTGGCCTACTTTAAGGTTACTATTCGGATATGTAGCGCTTAAAGTGATGGTGGCGATATTGATCGCGCGGGCGACATTGGTTATGGTCTGGCCGGCGCGGATGAGCTTCACATTGGCGTCGGCGCTTATGGTATTGAGCGCTACGGCGCTTCCGGAGGAGCCCATGTTCCAGCCCGAGCCTGAGCCGCCGGTGAACTGGGCGTAGACACCCCACCCTACTGCCAGTGCCATGATTCCCAGAATTGTGAACAGCGCTATTTTACGCATTGCTCTCACCTGCTTCTTTAGATTGCTTCGTCAGCCCACCGGCTGACCACTGCTTCCTCGCAATGACGGGAGTCGTCTTTGCGAGGAGGCTCTCGCCTCACTCTTGCCGACGCGGCAATCTAACCTCCATCTAACCTCTGTCAACTGTCAACCGTCAACTGTCAACTATCCTCTCTCTCACTCAACTACCCGCTACTCCGTCCTGACGCAACGGACGCCGTTACTGTTGATGCGACTGGCGACCGTGTAAGCGGCGTTGACGCGGTCTGATACACGAGCGTAGGAGCTAGCGTCGTTCCAACGGCCGCCACGGCAGCCGACTCCCAACGCTGTACTTGAAACAGGCCAGCCGGTAACAGTCCCCGTAGATAGATCACCGTCTCCATGGACTCCTGTAAATGCCCTTCCTTCAGCGTTTCCCACGGTAACTGGCCTCTCCCATAAATGCCCGGGGAGCTCCATTATGCCATAGTAACTTGCCCCTGATGTTATCCTGCCTGTATTACTAGCGTTTGCCGCGAATATGCCGCCCCGCACTACTGTACCTATTGGGGCCGTTGAGCCATATACGGCATTTCCCGAAGTGGTAGAATAGTTCGTATCTATAGCCTCACCGGCTTCGCCAGGCGCGGATAATGTATAAACCGCGGCGGCTATGGCGGTATTTCCCCAGACATATTCATTGGCTACCGGAGTTACCGGCCCGCGGGAGGCTTTTTCAAATTCAAGTTCAGTCATTGGACGAAGGCCTGCCCAGTCGGCGTAAGTATAAAGATCGGCCCAGGACAGGTAATTACAGGCTATCCACTCGCCGTCCGTTGTTTCATTATAGGTTTGATCATGGTCATAGTCGCATCCGAATGTTATGGGCCCGCTTCCGGGTACTGAAGCAGGAAGACGGATACCATTACGACAGTTACTACCGGAGCCAATATTAGCGGCTGTGGCAGTATTGGGCAGGGCATAATAGTCAGCTGCTATGCTCACTACACGGGCTACCTGCTGAGCCCTCGTGAGTGTATTTAAGAAATCCCTGTACTGGCCCTGCGAGAGCTCATACTTCATCATGTAAAAAGCTTTATAGCCTTTTGGATAGTCGGCTGAGAGTGTGCCGGTGGAACCGATCGTATTATTGCCGCTCGTGGATATTCCCCAGAGCTTTCCGGCCGATGGGCCTATATTGAGAGCATCCTCAGAAGTGATCTTTAATGGTATCGTCGCCCCGCTTAACCATGAGCCGTCGGTAAAGCTTCCTGACTCTGTCCCGCCGGAGCCTAAGTAGAAAGCCCCTTCCGGAACATATACCATCTCTATAGCCATTACTTTCACAGTAAATGAATCCGTGCCCGCAAGGCCATCGCCACCGGTACCGCCGTAGTTCCAGTAGAGTATCTGGCCGATGCCGGGCTTACAGAACGCGCCCTTCTTGTCTGAGGCTATACCCACGCCGGTAGCGGTAGTATAGTCGCCTACCGTCCCGCCGGCTATGAGGGTAGCGTGCCCCCACGCGTGATCCGTGCCGTCCCATGCGCTGTTCCAGTATTTTATGAATACCCACGCGCGGTCATAGTATGCCTTGCCATTATTATCGACGGTTGTGAAAGAGTTGTCCCACGCGAGGTCAAATTTGACTCCGATCGTCCCCGTCGGCTGTCCCGCGACCCTGTGGAGAGAGACATTGGTGACGGTGATGTTATTGGCTGCGGCCGGAGCCGCGAATATGAGCGACAGGCAGAGCGCTATGAGCAGCGCTGTCGTCAGGACGACTTTAGATTGCTTCTCCCGCCCTCCGTCAACCGTGGGCGGGATCGCAATGACGGGTCGGGCTTCGCTCGCAATAACGGACTTTATTATCTCTCTCATCGTCTTCATCTCTCTCACCGTCTTTCAGTCTTCGTCATTGCGAGGAGGCTATCGTCTCACTCCTGCCGACGAAGCAATCTTGACTTTAGATTGCTTCTCCCGCCCTCCGTCAACCGTGGGCGGGATCGCAATGACGCGCCTTTTACTTCCGCTCTTTAGCCAATGTTGCAATATCCTCTATCTCTACGGGCTTGACGCTCAGCTTGCCACGCGACGCCGCGGCGCGCTCCTGCAGAGTGATCCTATCCTTAATACTGAAGTTATATTTCCTCTTGCCGGTCATCTGGACTGTCCTGCGGCCGCGCCTGTCGATCGATGTGATCTTCTCTCTCGGCTTCATCAGCTCAGCCGCCCTCTGCGGAGTAAGCCGCGCTCGCACTATATAAAACTTGCCCTTCTCCTCAACGCCCCACACATAACCGGCCGGCTTTACCATCACAATGTCGCCGTCCTTATATCCGCCCTCACCGGCGCTATCTCCTATCTTGATCAGCAGGTCATACATGCCCTCCAGAGATTTCTCCGCAGGTTGGGCGGCCTCTTCGGCCGGTTGGGCCTCAACAGCCTCCTCACCGGCGCCCGCCGCCTCATCCGCGCCCTCTTCTACCTGCGCGGCGGCTCCTATTGAAAAATAGCTTTCCGATATTCCATATATAGATTTATCATAATAATCCGATACCTTTATAATAACTTTCTCCATAAGCTTATCCGGAACGTCCCAGGAATAATCGCCCGTGTTCGATACTTTAATGGCAATGGGAAGAAATGTCTTCATCCTGTCGATAGAATATGCTATGTCCATCGGATAGGACGCATCGTATCCTGCGGCCTCATAGAATATGCTGTACTTCGATCCGGGCAATAACGATTCGCCGCCCTTGGGCAATAACACACGGATAACGCCCGGCTGGAACGTAAGTGAAAATAATTTAAGGGCTGTACCGCTGTCGAGCCCTCTCGGCGCCGCTATCGCGGCCTTGAACCTCAGCTCCCTGCCGGGCTCAAATTCTCTCTTAGACGCGTAGCGCGCTACGCCGCTTTTCCATCCGGTGTAGAATTTGCCGTCTTTTACCGTCGAAATGCTTACAGCCGGCGAGCCCTCTACGGCATTCTCCGCCGCCCATTCCGGCGTAATTATCCGTGTATCGAAATCGGTGCCGATATAGCGGGAAAGGTAATAGCCTCCTGCCGTCTTAGGCGCGGCGGCAAGGCTTCCGTCCGGCGCTGTAATGACATTGTAAAATTCCGGCAGGTTCACCGCCCGGGCAGGCATGGAAGCGGTCTTAGCCGCATTGACGTACGGCGCGGGATAAGCGGACTTGCGCGCGCGTATCCAGTCGCATTCCACCGCTGAACCCTGGCCCATGGGAGAGATGCCTATAGGAAAAGCTGCAGCTGTCCCTGCCGAGTATTTTGCCTCGGCCTGGGCATTACCGGCGCCGTCTTCGGCATACCTGCGGAATAACATATCCCCTTTGTCGTCGAGATATATGCCGTAAAAATAGTATGCGCCGGGGGCTATCGGCTTAGTGTCATTGGCTTTTATGGCATTGCCTTTCGCTATGCAGTGTTCGGAAGCGCCTATGGTAGAGGAATAAGCCGTAAGGTCATTACCGGCGGTATCGACGCGCGCTATGCCGCCCAGCGCCCCGGCTGTCAGTATGCGCGCTTTATATTCGATTATGCCGCTGGCAAACTTATAGTCGGTGGTAGTGGCTTTGGACTTGTTGAGCGACAAAACGCTTCCCGTAACCGTAGCCGTGCCCGCCGGATCCTCCAGCGAGATCTTCCACTTCTTGGCATCCGGTACCGCGCCGTAAAAATCATCGAAAAAGTCGAATACCTTTTCACCGTCGGACAGGTCGGCCGCGCCAGAAGCGCCGTAATACATATAAACGGATACTCCGCCGGCCGGTATCTCGGGCACTTTGATCCAGAAGCGGGCCACGCGATCCGGAGCTCTGCCGTTTATGCATTCGAGATAATGCGGCACCATGGTCTCGCCGTCGGCGAGCGTGAAACGCACATCCGCGAAATCAGCCAGTATGCCGCCGTTAAGTTTTACATCGCAGGGTGCGGCCGCCTTAGCCGACTCTCCCACATTGACAGGTACCTGGTAATTGTAAAGATCTCCCGCCTTAGTGCCATTTATATAAACCTTTTTCCTGGCAGTGAAGCCGGAGAGAAGTTCATTGCCAAAACTGCCGCGCACTCCTGAGAGGTCGGAGTAGGTTATCTTCACTTCACTTAAGCCGCTGTCAGGCCCGAGAGTGGCGCGCCATTTTATCCTGAAGCCATAGGCCGGTTCTTTATAGTAAACGGGCACTCCATTCGTGACTTTTATGTAATCCCTGGAGTCGCCCGTTACGCTTACTTCCATCGTAACCTTACCTGTGAATTTCCAGGCCGCTGAGAGTTCTGTTATAGGCCCTTCCGTCTGGTAGGTATTCGGCAGGGTACAGGTGCCGGGGGCGGCGCCGGTAGTAACCGACCCGTCGCGGGCGATCTCAGCTCCGGAAAGGGACAGGCCCTTTAGAGTGAAACCGCCGCTTAAGTCGGATCGCCAGATAAGGGGCTGCGTAAAGACCGCCCTTCTGTCGGGGCCAACAGCTCCGCCCGGATCAGCGCAAAGGATTGGCGCGGAGAGGCAGAGCGCTAGTACGAGAGCTCCCACCGTCATTGCGATCCCGCCCATGGTTTTCCCATGGCGGGAGAAGCAATCTCTGCGCGATTCCGCTTTAGATTGCTTCGTCCTCACTTCGTTCGTCCTCGCAATGACGCGCATATCTCTCATCTTCTTCATCGCAGTATCCTCGGTAACTCTTGTCATTGCGAGGAGGCTTTCACTTCACTTTAGGCCGACGAAGCAATCTCGCAATGACCTCTACCAGTTCTACATCATAAGTATACACTGCGCCGTTAAAAGTGTTGTCAAGGCAATGCCAAGAGAATGTCAAGAAGTTGTCAAGCCGTAATCCCCGTCATTGCGAGGAGGCTGCCATCTAACTCCGGCCGACGCGGCAATCTACACGAACTTATACCCCACCCTGTGCACCGTAATAATATGCGCCGGTTTAGCTGGATCCTTCTCTATCTTCTCCCTCAGGCTCCATATATGCGTATCAACCGTCCTCGTGGTAACCTCTTCGGACGTCCATATCTGCGCCAGTATGGTATGCCTCGATACCGGCTCGCCGCGGTTCGCTACGAGCAATTTCAGTATTTTCTGCTCCGCGGCGGTAAGTTTTATCTCCTCATCACCTTTAAATATGGCATATTTGCCAAAATCTATTTTTATCCCGTCAAATTCGTAGATATCCTCGACTTTCTGGGAATTCTCCATCCTGCGCAGAACGGCCTTTACCCTCACCACAAGCTCGCGCGGTGAGAACGGCTTTGTAATATAATCGTCCGCTCCGAGCTCGAGGCCCAGCACTTTGTCGGCCTCCTGGGCCCGCGCGCTCAATATGATAACCGGCGCCTTTATGCCCTGCAGTTTCAGCTCCTTGCATACTTCAAATCCGTTTAATCTGGGCAGCATTATGTCGAGCAGTATGAGATCCGGCCCTTTTTCTTTCGCCTGCCGCAGGGCCTCCTTGCCATCGCGGGCGATGATCGTCTTATAGCCCTCAAGCTCTAGATTATCTATCAGGCCCGTCATGATATTCTTATCGTCTTCGACTATGAGTATTTTATACATGTGCCTCCTTGCCCAGGACCTCCCAGTGGCCGCCTTTGTCAGGACCCACGCGACGTAAAAACTTTTTCTGCTTCAGCATCTTGATATTTTTTTCAACACCCGCAACGCTCAAGCCAAGGGCGCGGGCAATCTCTTCTATTGTAATAGCCGGCTCTTCAATAACAAGGCGAAGGATTTTCTCCCTACTTTTCTCCCTACTTTTCTCCCTACTTTTCTTCGAATGTCCATATTCTCCGGGATTATGAAAAACCGTTACAAAACTACTACCAGCCTCTTCGTAAGTCGGTTCGGGCAGCCCCCATTCCTTGCACCATCTGATTATCTTGCTTGTCCCCGAACCCACATCTTCGGCAAATTTTATCCAGAAAAACGCTTTCGCTATAAGAGGATTTCGCGGGACGGAATCATGCTTCCCTTTTAATTTTTCCACCGTCAGCGGCGGCGGCAGAAGTCCGGGATTCCAAACTTCCAGGCGATCATCAAAGATCCTCACTTGCACTTTGCCTGGACTTGCGTAATCTCTATGGGCCAGGGCATTTGCCAGCGCTTCTCTTATCGCATCCGGAGGATAGAGCCATTTTTCCTGACGTTGAAGCTTCCCGGATTCTATCCACGCCTTCATCGGGATATGGTCGTAAATAAAACTCTCCGCCTTTTCAAGGAGCGTGATCGCGTCTCCGCCGATAGTTTTAAAATCAAGCATAGGCACAGTTTCGTCTGTTCCCTTGAATCTGATAGCTTTCAGCTCGGCCTGTAAAAAGAAAGCCTGCGGATCCTTTCCGAATAACAGAACAGCCGCGTTGGTCAGCCTGCCGCCCTTAATCAATTTCAATTTTCTCAGGATATCTTGCGCCGGAGCCGTGCGATCGACGCTTAACCCTCTTTGCTCTTTAGCTTTCTTTACAAAACTCTGAAGTTTTTCTTTACTGATATCAGTAATTTTCGCATCCTTACAGATTTGTTCGTCGAAATACAATCTGCCCTTATGTTTTTCCAGGATCAAGCGCTCATATTCATCCTTGGACATCTTTAGCGTAGAACGTCCCACACGCTTATATGGCCTGCCAAAAGCCAGCACCAGATGATCATGCGATTCTTTAATTTCCGCGATCAGTATATTTTTGCCATCGAGCTTCTTTATAATTACTTTGGGGTGAAGTTTCGGATCTGTATTCTGGGCGACCTGATTCACCATATTCTCAATAGTGCCCTTGCCAATTTCAATGCCGGGAACCCTGCCTTCGGGAGATACGCCGATCAATACCCGCCCGCCCTCCGTATTCGCGAAGGCGGCCATCGTCTCGATGATTTCATCCATCTCTGACAAAGAACGCTTCCATTCAACAGTAGTTGATTCACCCGCACCGATCAGTTTTGACATGTTCTTATGCATGCCTGGCCACCGGCAATAGCAGCGTGAACTTCGACCCGTGCCCCTCTTCGCTTTCCACCGTCACCCTGCCGCCATGCGCCTCCGCGGCATATTTCACGAGGGTAAGCCCCAGCCCCGAGCCTTCCACTTCCATCCTCTTGTTCGGAACACGGTAAAATTTACGGAATATCTTCTTCTGTTCGGCGCGCGGTATGCCCACCCCTTTGTCTATAACCTCTACCGCCACTTCGGAGGGCCGGTTCACCACCCTTACCTTTATCTTCTTGTCAAACGGTGAATAATTGAACGCGTTGGTAAGGAGATTGGTGACCGCCTGCGCTATGGAATCAGCGTCGATCCTTACAGGCGATATATCCTTATCGGCTTCGAGATCGATGGCGCATGATTCATGCACCATGTAATTTCTAAACCGTTCCACGGTGGCGGTAACTACTTTCACTAAGTCATCTTCTTTAAATTCGTACTTCTTGCGGCCGCGTTCTATCCTCGAGAAATCGAGTATGTTATTGGCAAGGTTCGTAAGCTGTTCGCTCTCGGCGGAAATTATGCCGTAATATTCGCGCTTCTTCTCTTCGGTAGGCACCTTGCCGTCTTTGAGCATCTCGGAGAACATCCGTATGGAGGTAAGGGGCCTGCGCAGGTCGTGCGACAGCGTCGAGACAAATTCGCTCTTCAGCTCCGTCAGTCGCCACTCGTGCGAGAGTACGCTCAATGTGAAGAAACTCCCTCCCAGGACAAAGAGGGCGGAAAATATTATAATGGCCATGTACGAAGAGAGGCTCTTTCTCCTGTCTTCCAGGCCCTTGACCAGGACGGGATATTTTTCGTACACAGCGATGACATAAGGTATGCCTTTTATATCCTTCCTGTAGACAGGCGCCCCGAGCTCTTTGGAAAGCGCCCCTCCCAGAGGTCGTCCGGAACGGTCGAATATCCTGACCTGGTAATTGAACATCGCGGCCTGGCTTATTAATATGGATTCGACTTTGGATTTATCCTTAAGGAATGATTCGGAAAGCCCGTAGAGCGCGGTCTTCACTTCGTCCTCGACAACATCCGCCATCGACTCATAGACGCGGCGGATATTCGTCTCGACTATCGCCTTCTCGCTGCGCACGGCCTGCAGGCCGAAATGCGCCAGAAGCGCCGTCGGTATCAGCACCGAGAGGATAAATATGAGTATTACCTTTATCCGCATTACGCCTCACTTGTGACTTTAGATTGCTTCTCCCGCCCTCCGTCAACCATGGGTGGGACCTGTCCCGCCATCAGTCCCGTGGGCGGGATCGCAATGACGGGCGGTGTCATTGCGAGGAGGCCGCAGTCTCACTCTTGCCGACGCGGCAATCTAACCTCAGTCCCCGCTTTTCTGTCAACTGTCAACCGTCAACTAATTCTCCTACCTCATCTCTTTGCCCAGGCGGTTTTCAAGCTCCAGTTTCGTGATCCAATCCCTTACCCGCTCGGCGGTATCTCCCATCGGGCGCAGTTCAAGGAACTTATAATAATGCTGCATGGCCTTTTTGTTCCTGTTCAATTTATCATCATAAAGAATGCCCAGGTTATAATGCACTCCCGCATCCTTCGGATCGATCTTCAGGCACTTAAGATATTCCCTCTCGGCGTCACGATAAAGCCCGTTCTTCTCGTATGTAACGGCGAGGTTATAGTGCATGTCCACCCTCTCCCTATTTATCTTTACCTTCAGCTCCTTAGGAGCTTTCGCGGCCTGGTCGGCCCGGCGGCGGGCCGACAGCACATCATACTCGGCGCGTTTCAACCTGGCCTCAACGGCCTTCTTTTCAGACTTAAGGCGCGCGTTCTCATCCATGACCGTATCCATCATTTCTTCTATCTCGCCGCTCAATTCCGCGCCTTTCGAGGAAGGTTTCGCGGTTTTCTCCGCGGATTCTCTCTTGCGCTCAAGCTCTCTCATCGCGGTATCCCTGTCATCCTGGGCCAATAATACCGATATTCTCGTCTTGAATTCCTCCACTTTTGTGTCCAGGCCGGCTTTCACGCCGGCCATCTTGTCTTCCAGGGCCTTTATCTCGCCCGCGAGCTTATCATCGGCGGCCCTTGCATCCATTAATTTCGCTTTTGCCTTCAGGGCGTCTTTCCTGAGTTTTACGGCCCTGGAAGAATTTTCCTTTTTGAATTTTTCCAGCGCGTCGAGGCGCGATTTCAACTCTTTGGCTTCGGCAAGGCTTTCATCTTCCAATAAAGATATGCTGTCTTCCAGCTCCTTGCTCTTCTTCGAATAAGAAAGAATCTCCTCGGAGAGCTTTCTGCTCGCGGCTTCCCATCCCTGCGCCATTGCCATAATGGCATCAACGCTCTTCTTGAGCCTGGTCTCTTCGGCCTTATCTATCGGAGACGGCTCTTTTGCGGAAGCAAGCTTATCCCTCACGCTATTTAATTTTTCCACCTGCGCTTTGTATTCTACGTCTTTAGAGCTTAAGTCATTGTCAATTTTGGATTTTTCACTCCGGAGCGGCGCTATCTTATCATTAAGCTCCTTCAGGTCCTTCTTCATAACGTCCAGCCTGGCAAGCCGCTCATCGCTCTTTTCTCCGGCGGAATTGCTGGCGTTTTTAAATTCTTCCTCTTTTAATTTGGTTGCCGCCGTTAAAGCCTTTGATTTTGCCTCCAGATCATCGGAGGCCTTAATCTTCTCCGCAAGGTCCGCCTCTGTCTTCTTCTTTTCGGCGGCCAGCTTGTCCCTGTCCGCCGTCAAAGCGTCAAGATTATCCCTCAATACCCATATCTCATTCTTAAGCTCCTTGCACCTGGCCGCTTCGAATTCCTGGACCTTCGCGTGCTCGGCGCGCAGCATGCTCTCATACCGGTTATTCTTCAGCTTCTCTTCCATCAGCCGGACGCTCTCCTCCACCTCTCTAAGATCAGCGGCCGGATTAGCGGAGGAGGATGTCACAAAAGCCGAAGAGCCCTTCTTTGGCTCTACAGGCGTGCCCTTACACGCGCCGGAGACGGATTGGGCGGCGTCTGAGGGCGCGGCGGCTGCGGCGCACAGTGCAATAGCCGCGAATATCAGTGGCAACTTGGGCATGTGTTTCATGTGTATCTCCTTTAGATTGCTTCTCCCGCCCTCCGTCAACCATGGGCGGGACCTGTCCCGCCATCCATCAACCGTGGGTGGGACCTGTCCCGCCATCAGTCCCGTGGGCGGGATCGCAATGACGTGGAAAGCGTCGTCATTGCGAGGAGGCCGCAGTCTTACTCTTGCCGACGCGGCAATCTAACCTCAGCCCCCGCTTTTCTGTCAACTGTCAACCGTCAACCAACTGCAGTCTCACTGCCTTATCCCCTTGGACGGTTTCGGCATATCTTTTTCCAGCAGGAATGTGTTATCTCCGGAAACTATGCGCGGTGTCAGGAAGACTACGGTCTCCGTGCGCACTATCTCGTCGCTTACCTTCTGGAACGCCATTCCCATCCACGGTATATCGCCCAGGAGCGGTATCTTGTTAACGGTCTTCGTCTTATTATCTTTTACGAGCCCCGCGATTATTATGGTAACCCCGTCCTTGATGGTAACTGTCGTCTGGGCATTGGCGGACTTCACTACCGGGACGGATCCCGCCGCCTGTGCCGCGCCTCCGTACCATGCCGATATGGAGCTGACTTCCGGCTTTATGAGTATGCTTATGTAGCCATCCTCATTTATATGCGGGGTAACATTCAAAGATACTCCGACATTGACCCACTGATAGCTCTTCGATGCGGTCGTCGTCCCGCCCGATGCCGTCGTAGTAGTCTCTTCCTCGTAAGGCTGTTTCTCTATGACCTCTATCTTTGACTCCTTGCCTTCTTCAACGGTAATATGCGGGTTGGAGAGTATTCTCGTCTCCGCCACCGTGCCGAGAACTTCGAGTATGGCGTTGGCGCTCGGGCCGGTAAGCGTCTGGAACGTCATCTTTCCAAAAGCGCCTGTAAGGGTAAGCGGAAAATAGACTTCCGGCGTCAATGTCGCGCCGGTAAGGTCTCCCGCCAGGCGTATTATACCGTCCCAGTCCACGCCCCACTGGAACTTGTCGCTCAATGTTACCTCGACAATCTTGGCCTCGATGAATACCTCTCTGGTCTTCCTGTCAAAAGCCTTTACTATCGTATCTATAATTTCCAGCTGGTGCGGCAGGTCAGTAACCACTATGGTATTGGTCCTGATATCACTGCGCATCGTTCCTATGTCTGTGGTGAGCGCCTTGGCTATCTCATCCTTTACCACGTCTACTTGCGCGTATTTCAATTCGTAAACCTTCGTCTCCGTCGGCAATACTCTCGATACCGTTGGGATTTCCTGCTTATCTATGATATCGTCCATCTCTCTTACCTTGGCGGGAGTATCTATTACTATAAGCGTACCGGTCGAGTCGTCATAAACAATCTTGCCGATATCGCTCTTTACATTGCCGAGTATGGCGGCGACATTTTTAGGCGAGGCATATTTCAGCTGATATGTGGCCGTTTCGCGCTGGTCGTAGAAGTCTACGCCGAACATGGTCTTATATTCGGCGATCGTCATCACCGTGAAGATATTGCCCTTCACCTGGTACGCGAAACCGTTCATGGAAAGCGCTATCTCCAGCGCGTCGCCTATAGTTACGTCATTTATGAGCAGGCTGACCGGCCCGGAAACATTTTTGCTCGTTATAATATTAAGGTTGCCTTCGGTGGCCAGGAATTTCAGGAACTGCGTTATGTCCATGGCCCGTATGTCGAGCGATATCCTCTTCTTCAGCCCCGGAAAATCGTATGAGGATATCGACTTACGCATGATGGCATCCACCATCGGAATGTCATCGACGGCGGAATAGGCGGGAAAAGTAAAGGCCATTACCGTGATAACGCTCAACGCGTATATTTTAAGCGTATTTTTGCTGATCATAAAAGGTCCATCTCTTCCATATCATCGCCTATAACGACTTTATTCCGGTATATCTCTTTTACTTTTATATTCGTCGACCCTATCGTCTGGCCTTTGGTAAGAAAATACATCTTCCCTTCCTTGTCATCCTGCCATAATATCATCGCCCGCGGTTTTTCTCCCCACGCGATTCCCTGGAGCTTCATGCTCGCGGCAATATCCTGCATCGAAGCCGAAACTTCTTCACTCGGCCTGCTCTCGATGACACCTCCGCGCGGATACGGCCGGAAGAGATTTCTCTCCTGTATCCGGCCCAGGTAATGCGCAAGCGCCTTAAAAGGCTCTATCTTCTCCCTGCCGCCTGCGGAAGAGATCTGGATCTTCGACACCGCGTCCGTTATCCTGGCCGCATCCTGGCGCTTTGTCGCGAGCGAATATACCACCGCCGCGATCATCAGGATAAGCACGAAAAAGAGCGCTTTATTTATCTGGCCCGGCTTCGGCTCGGGAAACTTTAAATTAGCCGGAAATATTTTTTTCCAGTCAAAGCTTTTTCCCGGCGCCGATGTCCGCGGTTTAACAGCTGGGCCTCCCGATGACATCATGCGCCTGATCGCGCTCAGCAGTCCCGGAAAACCTTTCTTCTCCGGAGCGCCGCTTGCGGGCTCCAGCTGCTTACCCTGCTGGATGACTTTAAAGAGCCGCTCCTCTGGAGATATGTTTTCAGCCATTATATTCTAAATATCCACCGGTTGCACGTCTTTGCGTATCAAATCGGCAATGACGTCTTTGTCTATCATCTCCTTCTTATGCATCACCAGGTATTCAAGCGCGTCGTGGCAGAGCATCGCGATCTTCCTGGGATATCCCTGGGTATGGTTGAATATCGCCCTTATGGAATTATCCGTGAATAGCGGATATCTGGAAACATAGCCCGCCGCCTTAAGCCTGAAATCTATCATCTCCCTCACCTCGGACTCCTCGAGAGGATTGATAACATACTTCAATGATATCCTATCCCAGAGGTTCTTTATACTGCTTACAAGCGGCAGGAGCTCCATCTGCCCCATCAGTATCACCTGCAGTATCTTAAATTCATTTGTTTCATAATTAAGGAGTGAACGCAATGCCTCGAGGCACGGGAGGCCGAGCTTCTGGGATTCGTCTATCAGGATAACGATTGTCTTATTGCCCTCCACTCCTTTATCGAACAGGAACTTCTCTATTGCCTTTAGATAATCCAGTACCGTCGGCTCTTTATCCGCGGCAATGGCGGGCCTGGCATGGAATCTCTCGGCGAGGTCGCTTAAGAACTGCAGCTCCGATTCATAGACAGGGTTCAGTATCATGGTCATGATGAGCGATGGGTCGAGCCCGAGGAGCTGGGAGAGCCTGCGGCTCAATGTCGTCTTGCCCGTGCCGACGTCACCTAAGACGACACTCAGGCCCCTGCGCAATTCGACAGCTACTCTGAGCCTGTAGAGGACGGACTTGTGCTCTTTCGACTCGTAGAAGAACTTCGGGTCCGGGCTCGTCGAGAACGGCTCCTTATCCAACCCCAATATCCTATAATAACTCATACCACCCCGTCAGGGACGTTTTCAAAATTAGCTTCAGACCTGTCCCCATTTTTAGCTTCAGACCTGTCCCCTGCCCCAATACTGCTCCAATATACCCCGGTATAGCCACAGCAGATCAACTTAATTTTCTCCTCTTATCCTCAATCACCCTTCTTATCTGCTCGATGTGGCTCTCGCTATACATCCTCCAGCCGCGCCAGTCCTTGGGCGGCTTTGAGATCTTACCATCCTTCTCCCAGCCAAGAAGCGTCTTCTTTGAAATCCCGAATTTATCCGCCACGCTTTGGGCCAGATAGAAACCTTTATTAGCTTTAAGCGGCATCATGATCTCCTTTGAATTATCTTGTGCGCATACTAAATATACCAAGTGTGGTAAGTATAGAAAGTATAGTAAACGCATAAAGTATACACGACGTCCGGACTATAGTCAAATCTTTCTGCTATGGCTATGCTATGGGAATGGTCCATTTGGGGACACCCCATTCTACATAAAACAAAGCCCTTAGGGACGTTTTCAAAATCCTTCTCAGACCTGTCCCGCCAGCAGTCCCGTGTCCCGTGGGCAGAAACTGCCCCAGGCCCTGTCCCCTGTCCTGTCCCCGGCCGCAAAACTATCCAAAATAATACTATGAGCACCCAGCACCCTGGCCCTATAACTACTCCATTGATAATCTTCCGGCACTGAAACGATCCCGGCCCTAACAGGATTGTTCTCTATATAAGCAACTAAATTATGAAGATATCTATCTCTTAATACTACCAGGCTCTTATATCTGTTTTGCCAAAGATGCCCTACCCTATCGTACTTAATATTGAAATACATGGCATATGATTGATTCACGTCGTGCATAAAACGGCTCATACCCTTCAGTCCCGACGGAGATTCCATTATTAAATGCACGTGATTGGGCATCAAACAATAACCATATACAAGACATCCATACTTCAACTTATACTTATGCAGTAGTAAAAAATACGTTCTAAAATCATCTTTCGCCCTGAAAATATCGGCCTTCTCATTACCTCTCGCTATCACGTGATTACAAGCATTCTCCACAAAAACCCTGGCAATTCTTGGCATATTGCCTCCTTTCACTACCTATAGATGCCAAAAATGGCAAAATTGTTGCAAAATATTTTATTGGGGACAGGTCTGAAGCTAAAAATGGGGACAGGTCTGAAGCTAATTTTGAAAACGTCCCTATTTCTTTTCGCTTGCATATTCCGGGAAACGTGATAAGTTTATGTAAAAAGGGGTGGCGCTATGCATATAGCGAAAATCTTACTGGGCCTATTTCTCATGGCCGCGGTAATGTTATCCGGAGGGGAATGCTTTTGCGAGGATATTGAGGACCGTGATATAAGGACAATGTCCGGCACCATAGACGCGATAAACACTTTCGACAGCATGATCACCGTCAAGTGGCAGGACTATGACCTGATACATTTCAACAAGACGACATTCAAGATCCCCGAAGGCATGAAGTTCTATAAAGAGACGGACATAATAGACATATTCGACCTCAATATCAATGACCCTGTAAATATCGAGTATTATATTGATAATACGGGACGCCCCATAATGGTGCGCATGGATGTAAGCCAGTAATAATAAGGAGCAAAACATGAATATCGCGAAACTTTTCCTGGCAGCCTGCCTTATTGCCGCCGCGGCAATGCCGAGCGGGGAATATTGCCGCGCCGAAGTTATAAATAAGGAGGATATAGATATAATATCCGGCACCATAACCGCCGTGGATACGTTCAAACACACTTTCACCGTCAAGTGGCGAAGCTCCGACATGATACACTTCAATTACACCACCTTCAAGGCTCCGCAGGGCATGAATTTTTACAAAGGAACTGAAATGATCAGTATTTTCGAGCTCAATATTGGCTCCTCCGTCACCATCGCGTACTATATAGACAAGTCCGGCGAGCTGATAGTGGCACGAATGGATGTGGGCCGCTAATACGGGGAATGATGACTATCCTGAAAAAATTAAGATCTGCCGTCGATTTCATCCTGGACAACCTCATAACCGTCCTCTTCATCGGCATAGTCATCGTCTACTCCTCGCGCGAAGTCTCCGACCTCGACATCTGGCTTCACCTGAAGAGCGGACAGTACATACTGCAGCACCATCTCGTCCCGCTCACCGACATATTCTCCTACACGGCTTACGGCAAGCCCTGGATAAACCACGAGTGGCTCTTCCAGGTAATTACACGTCTTTTCCATTTCGCCGGCGGCGCCGCGGGGCTCATCCTCATGCAGAATACCGTCGTCGTAACAACTTTCGCGATCTTCTTCCTCGCCTCGCTTAAAAAAGGCAATAATGTAACCGTCTTCCTTGTCTTATACCTGACGATGCTGGCATGCGTCTACCGCTTCATGATACGGCCCGATATCTTCAGCTTCTTCTTTATCGTCGTCTATCTCTGCTCGCTCAGGCGATTTATGGAAAACGGCTTCCGGCTAATATGGGTCCTGCCTCTGCTGCAAATAGCCTGGGTCAATATCCACGGCCTCGCCCTCGCCGGGCCGCTCATCGTATTCATAGCCATACTCGGCGAGCTCGCGAAGAGGCATGTAAAGCTTCCCTGGGAATGGAACAATATCCGCCGCATCGACAACAGCCGCCTGAAACAGCTTTTCATCCTGCTCGGCCTTCTCGTCGGGGCGTCGTTCATAAATCCTTACGGCGCCAAAGGCCTCACCTATCCGTTCTTCGTGATCGGGCAGGTATCCGGCGCGGGAAAGATACTATTCAATTTTGTAATGGAGTTGTCGAGACCGATCCGCTGGGACAATCTCTTCGAGCTCGGGCGGCTGGTATTTTACAAAGAGCTGATCGTGATCTCCCTGTGCAGTTTCATATATAACCGGCGGCGCGTAAATCTCTTCGACCTGATATTGTGGGCGGTATTCCTCTTCTTTTCCCTGGCCGCCCACAGGAATATTTCATACTTCGCGCTGGCCGCCGGATTCGTCACATTGAACAATATCGTCCTGGCGCACGAACACGGAGTCGAGGCGGCGCTCCCGGCGGGAATGCGCGGCGGAAGGCTGCGCGTAATGGGCAGGTACCTGTGCATAGCTTTCATATTATACTATCCCGTAAAGGAGGCGTTCGCGTTCACAGAGCTTATCGCCGATACGGCCGGCACCTATACTTTCAGGGCAAGCCGTAACGGCGTCACGCAGGCGCGCTATCCCCACAAGGCGTCGGAGTTCCTGATAAAACATGATTTCCCGGAATACATGTTCAATGATTTCAATTCCGGCTCTTACCTCATAGGCATGGCATGGCCGGACCGCAAAGTATTCATAGACGGCCGGACCGAACTGTACGGGCCGGACTTCTTCATGGATTATGTGAGGGCGGGCGCCGGAGATCCGGAGACTATTGACAGGCTTGTAAAAAAATACGATATAAAAGGATTCTTCCTTACAATCTCGGCGAATGACCTGCAGGAGGGCCTCCTGCATTATCTTCTTTACAATCCGGGATGGAAACTGGTATATCTGGACGAGTCGGCGGTGATATTCCTGAAAGATGCGCCGGAGAACGCGGAGCTTATCGGAAAATTTCAGATAGACCTTAAGAACTGGAACCCGCCGCCGGTCGAGTCACTGAAATCCGCCGGCGCCATTACCAGCTTCCCCTACCCGTATCTCTACCGGGCGCGCTTTCTCTACAGGCACGGATTCCCCGAAGCGGCGGCGAAAGAAGCGGCGGTATTTCTCAGCATGGTCCCCGGCTATCCTGAAGCGCTCGCCATATTGAACCAATCCCTTGGTATAAAGGATTAGGCAAAAGGGATGCGGAAACGCCTTAAGAGGTTATGGCTGTGCCATGTACCTGAGGTTTGTCCTGTACCAGTCGGCCTACTGTCAAGCAATGGCCTCCGGTACAGGACATGAACCATACAGGGCAAACCGAATGATTCATGGCGGAGAGGGAGAGATTTGAACTCTCGCTAGGGATTACTCCCTACTACAGGCTTAGCAAGCCCGCCCCTTAAGCCAACTTGGGTACCTCTCCTATTATCGATAAATCTTTTTAATCGTCCGCTGTTTTTGCTGTTATGAGTACCGATCAGTTTAAAAAACGTTAACACATCCTTTTCACGATAAATATGCGCTCTCTTATTATACCTGACAGATCCGATATTTACATCTAAAAGAAAATTTTGAAAAGGAATACCGGCATGCCCGGATTTTTTACCCGATGGCATGCTAATTGTTTTTCTTAGATAATCAACAAGGTTACTGCTACTTATAACGACTTCGGCACTGCCGTATTTCTCCCGCAATTTAGTCTTTGAATCAAGGCCAAAAAGATCAAGTATAAGACACTTTATATGACGTGCGTATTCCTTTTCACATTTGTGGTTATAGGAAACCGTTATCTGATATCGGTTACTAAACGAACCGTCTCCTAAAAATATCCCTATAAACTCCGCCAATGCTTCCGATGGCCGAGGCAGTTTTATCGGTTTTCTTCTGCTGTAATTATTTTTTATGCCTGGTTCCATTTCAATTTTTCTTATCTGAATCGCCAATCCATAGGCTTATTGTACCACAATTTTTGATTGTAGCCTTAAGATATTTTACGGCTATATGAGGTGCAGCAGGTGCGAGAGGATATAGTATATCCCGACGATAATGAAGACAATGCCGGTGGCTTTTCTTGTGTAGCGCTCGAATGCCGTAAGCTTATGGAACCAGAGGCTAATGGTCGTCGCTCCCGCCGCGATACCTATGGCAAATAAAATAACGGGGAGCGCGGTGCCCACTCCGTATATGAGCGGCAATCCCATCCCCAGCGGAGCGTTCATTGCAAGCGGCATAAGACTTCCGAAGAATAGCGCCGCGGATACGGGGCAGAATGCGAGGGCAAAGATGAACCCCAGCGCGCACGCGCCGGGAAGCCCCGAATGGGCGAGCTTGCTCTGGTGGTGCTGTGATAGTGAAAGGCTCGGCATGGAGAGCTTAAATATATCGAGTAGGAATATGCCCACGACGATGAGTATGGGGCCGAGCGCCTGATTCATATAGCGCTGGAGGAAATTAGCCACCGCCGGAACGCTCAGCAGCGATTTGATGATAAGCACACCGAGTATGGTGTACGCCAGCATCCTGCCGAACGTGTACACCAGGCCCGAGAGGAGGACGGCGCGCGGATGGACGATCGTCTTTGAAAGGAACGACACGGCCGCGATGTTAGTCGCGAGCGGGCACGGGCTTATCGAGGTAAGAATGCCTAACCATAATGCCGTAATAAAACCTGCTAAAATTTCATTCATTATAACTCACTCAGATATTTTGATATTTCACCTTTTACGTAGGCCTTGAATTTATCGCTATTTCCGAGAAAATCCCACACCTTCGAGAGATTGGTAAACTTCACTTCTTTGTCATCTTTAACCAGCGCAAGCACAACTGATTTGGTATAGAGCTTGTAATCGGCCATGTAGTGTTCATTGCCTTTAGTCTCTGTATTGATGATCTTCAGGATAACCGCGCCGCTTTCCGCTTGAGGCTTAAAGTCGGCTTCCACTACCTCTTTAGTCCATATCTCCATGTTGTGACAATTTACACACCGGAAATTCGTATGAAAGTAATACACTACGACATGGTCCGGCTGGGCCGCGGCAAGGCCTTCGACAGGCACAAAACCGGACAGAAAAAAAGAAGTGAAAAGAGCCGTTGCTATTAACGCGAAATATTTCTTCATTATCATGTCTCCCGCCTTATGGCAATTGCTTCCTGCTGCAATTATCCTTTGACGATAAACTCCTTGATCTTCACGACATCGGGAACACTGCCCGCGGCCTTGACCTTTCCGTCTATGACAAGCGCCGGCGTCGTCATTACGCCGCGCTGGACGATCTGGTCTATCTGTTCTATCTTCGTTATATCCGGCTGTATATTCAGCTCTTTCGCGGCGGCCTGAGCATTCTCAAACAGCTTTTTGCATTTCGGACAACCCATTCCTAATATCTCGATCTTCATATCCATCCTCCATATGCCGTATTTGCGGATAAACCGGCAGGCCTTACAGCCTACCTGGCTATTAATCC
>JAFGRN010000069.1 GCA_016935115.1 Candidatus Omnitrophota bacterium
AAGGCGGGTATCTGTACTGCCCCATCCCATACTTCGCGCCTTATGCCTCAAGGGCATCCATCGCGTCACCCATACGATATTTTTGCCATTACCCCGTAATAGGGGACGGCCCATTTGGGGACACCCCATACGATATTTTTGCCCTACCGCCTAAATATCTTCGCCACCTTATCAAACAGCCCGAACTTCACTATATCGCTGTAGAATATGAATATCGTAAGCATTATGAGAAGCGTAACTCCGATATTAGCAATAGCCTCCTGCGCCTTGAGTGACAACGGCTTGCCCCGGAGCTTCTCGATGCCGAGGAACAGGATGTGCCCGCCGTCCAGGATGGGAAGCGGCAGGATGTTGAACATGGCAAGCGAAGCGCTGAGTATCGCCATGAGGTGCAGTATGTATATAAAACCCATCTTCGCCGCCTGTCCCGTTACCACAAATATCCCTATCGGGCCGGTAAGCGATTCCTTTACGGAGAGCCTTCCGGTAATGATCGACCAGAGGGCCTTGTAGGTAATAGCCGTCAACTGAAGCAATTTTTTTCCGCCCATATAGAGCGACTGGAAGAACCCATACCTGACGCTCTCTATCTTCTGCGACGGCGTTACGCCGATAAGCGCTATGCTGACCTCGGAGCCGAAGATATCCTTCGTCCTGCGCACCGCGGGTTTTATCTCTTTATCGAATGTCGTGCCGAGGCGCTCTACGGTCAAGGTAATACTGCCTTCGCTGTGTTTATGTATCAGCGCGGTCATGTCTTCCCAGTATTTAACACTCTTGCCGTCCACCGCTATGATCTTATCGCCGACTGCAAGGCCCTGCCGGGCGGCCGGATAATCTTTCATAAGGCCTCCGACTTCCGTAGTAGTAGTCGGGCTGCCGAACATGAATATCACCGAAAATAATAAAAAGGCGAGCATATAATTCAAAAACGGGCCCGCGAATATTATCCAGAACCTGTCCCCTACGCTTCTCGAAAGGAACTCCCATTTAGCTCCCTTCAGTTTTTCCCACGGCTCGTCGCCGGCCATCTTCACGTACCCGCCGAGAGGTATGGCGGATATCATGTACTCTGTGCCGCCGCGCTTTATGGACCACAACTTCGGCCCGAAACCCATAGAAAACCTCTCGACCTTCACGCCTATTCTCTTTGCAGTTATAAAATGCCCGAATTCATGGACAAGCACCAGAACGCTCAGGACTATCAGGAACGCCGCTAACGATAACATAGTATATCGGTCTCCTCTTTTGCCCAGGAATCGGCATTCAGCACATCTTCAACGGAGATCTCTTTCCGCGCATTCTTGTGCCTGGACATGACCTTTTCGATCACCCCGGGTATATCGGAAAATTTTATCCTTCTTTCAAGAAAATGTTTTACAGCGCCTTCATCTGCGGCGCAGAGCACAGCCAAGGCAGTGCCGCCGGAAGCCGCTGCCTCTCTCGCAAGCCTGAGGCACGGGAATTTTTTTACGTCCGGCTTACGAAACGTCAGCGCGCCGGCCTTTGAAAAATCGACCTTCCTGACGATTGCCTTCGATCGTCCGGGAAATGTAAGCGCGTATTCGATCGGAAGCCGCATATCCGGCACCGCAAGCTGGGCTATTACAGATGCATCGCTGAACTCGACCATAGAATGCACTACAGCTTCCGGATGAATCAAGACCTCTATCTTCTTCTCATCTATCCCGAACAGATATTTTGCCTCGATTATCTCCAGGCCCTTATTCATCATCGTAGCCGAATCTACCGTGATCTTCCTGCCCATCTTCCAGCGCGGATGTTTCAGTATAAAACCTACCGGAAGCTTATCAAACCTCTTTGCGCTCACATTGAGCAGCGGCCCGCCGGAGCCGGTCAGATATATCTTCGAAACATATTCGGGCCTGCCGTAGATGCACTGGAAGATGGCGCTGTGCTCACTATCGATGGGAATTATCCTGACATCGTTCTTCCTGGCGAGAGCGGTTACTACAGGGCCTGCGCTGACCAGCGCTTCTTTGTTGGCAAGCGCGATCTCCTTGCGGTTCTTTACGGCATCGAGAAGCGGTATGAGGCATGCCGTACCGCTTACGGCAAAGAGCACCATATCGACATCGCTTCTGGTTGCGATCTCACGCAGGCCTATGCCCCCGCATACTACCTTCGTCCCCTTAGGTACGGCGCGGTTAACCTTTCCGGCAAGAAGCTCATTGCCTATGGATACTATCTTCGGCTTCCAGGCGCGCGCCTGCCGGATGAGCAGTTCGCTGTTGGAATCTCCCGAAAGCGCCACTACCGAAAATCCGCCGCCTATCTTTGAGATGACATCCAGCGCATTGACGCCTATGGATCCTGTGGAGCCGAGTATCGCTATCCTCTTCATCGTTTCATCACCACTTCCATGTAGAAATAGAATATGGGCGTCGTAAATAAAAGGCTGTCGATAAGGTCGAGCATGCCGCCGAATCCCGAGAGCGTAGAGCCGGAGTCTTTTACGCCGCAATCGCGTTTCAAAAGCGACTCCGCGAGATCCCCCACCTGCGCCAGTATTCCGAGAAGTATACCAAGCACCACCAGATGGCCTATGGGAAGGCTCGGGAGGTAGAACCCGCTCAATACGGCCGCAGCTATGCTGAAGAAGAGCCCCCCTATAGTGCCTTCCACGGTCTTATGCGGGCTTATCCGCGGTATAAGATTATGCTTCCCGAAGGCATTTCCGACGAAATATGCCCCCACGTCGCCCATCTTGGTGACAAGCACAACGAACGATACCAGGAGCGCTCCGCCCGGCATGAATTTTAATTTCACAAAGAATGAAAATAGCCACGCTATATAAAGGAGGCCGAAGAGCGTAACCGCGATGCTCGCTATAGCCTGTGAACTGTCACGCCTTACAAACTGCAGGACAAATGTGAAGAGGCACGCTATGACTATAAAGAAAGGGTCGAGCGTAAAATATCCCTCGATGCCCTTCTGCAGGAACATTATGACCGGGATAAGCATGCCTATGCCTATCCCGAAATATTTATAGACAATAATACCTTTCTTTTCGGCGAGGGCGAAAAACTCTTTAAGCGCAAGGCCTATCATTGTGGAGGCCAGGAGGGCAAATACCCAGTTCGGGAAGAAAAATATGACGAGGGCCACGAGCGTTAATATCAACAGGCTGGTGACGATCCTTTTGGCAAGCGAACTGTTACCCACCGAACCTCCTTTCTCTCTTCCGGTATTCTTCTACAGCCTTCTTAAAGTCCTCTTTTCCGAAATCGGGCCACAATTTTTTGCTTATATATATCTCCGAATAGGATAATTGCCACAGGAGGAAGTTCGATATCCTGAACTCGCCGGATGTCCTTATCAGGAGATCCGGATCGGGCAGGGCCTTGGTGTAGAGGTATTCCGAAAAAGTCTTCTCGTCGATATCTCCGGCATCGATGGTGCCGGCCTTAACGAGCGCGGCGATCGCGCGAACGGCATCGATTATCTCCGTGCGAGCGCCGTAATTTAAGGCAAGGTTAAGGATAAGCCCTTTATTGCCCCTGGTCTTCCTGATCCGTTCCTCTATCTTTTTTCTCAGGGAATCGGGAAGCTCGCTGATCCGGCCTATTACCTGAAACCTGATATCGTTCCTGCCGAGCCTGTCCCCTTCTTTATCGAGATAATCTTCCAGGAGATTAAAGAGAGCTTCAATTTCCGATTTGGGGCGTTTCCAATTTTCCGTGGAAAAAGTATACAGGGTAAGTATCTTCACTCCGAGCTCACGCGCGGCCTCGACCGCGTTACGCGCGCTCTTAACGCCTGCCGTATGGCCGACTATCCTCGGCAGCCCCCGTTTTGCCGCCCAACGGCCGTTACCGTCCATTATTATGGCAACGTGCCGCGGCACCTCTTCCATATCAGCCATTATCCCCTGTCTTAAGTTTTACTTCATCAGCGTGTTGGCCATGATGAATGAGGCAAATACTATGGAGACCATAGACATCAGTTTGATCAGTATATTAAGGCTGGGCCCCGAGGTATCCTTAAAGGGGTCTCCCACGGTATCCCCGACGACTCCCGCCTTATGCGCGCTCGATCCCTTGCCGCCATAGTTGCCCTCTTCTATATACTTCTTGGCATTATCCCATGCCCCTCCGGAATTAGCCATCATGACCGCAAGCACAAACCCTGATACCGTAGCGCCCGTAAGCATACCTGTAACACTGTCGACACCTGCAAGAATACCGACTATTATCGGCGACGCTATGGCCAATACCGAAGGGATAACCATCTCCTTCTGGGCGGCAAAAGTCACGATATGCACGCAACGCGCGTAATCAGGCTTTGCGGTGCCGCTCATTATGCCCTTTATCTCTTTAAACTGCCTCCTGACCTCGACAACCACCGCGCCCGCCGCGCGGCCAACCGCGCTCATCGTAAGCGACGCGAAGACGAACGGAAGCATCCCTCCGATAAAGAGCCCTACAAGCGTCTTGGGATTCATAAGGGAGAGATTTATATTGCCTCCCATTATTATTATCTGATCGCGATACGCCGCTATAAGGGCCAGCGCTGTAAGCGCGGCGGAACCTATGGCAAATCCCTTGCCGGTAGCGGCGGTAGTATTGCCCAGCGAATCGAGCGCGTCGGTCTTCTGCCTGACATCTTTAGGCAGATGGCTCATCTCGGCATTACCTCCGGCATTATCCGCGACCGGGCCGTAAGCATCTGTAGCGAGCGTTATGCCAAGGGTGGACAGCATTCCAACTGCCGATATGGCGACCCCGTACAGGCCCATATTGGCATTTGCGGCCCCGCCTGATAAGTAATAACTTGCCAGTACCGCGACCGAAACTATAATGACCGGTATAGCCGTTGACAACATGCCGACGGACATGCCGCTTATGACTACTGTAGCGGGGCCCGTTAAAGCTGACAGGGCTATGGCGCGTGTGGGCTTGTACCTGCTTGATGTAAAATACTCTGTGGACAGGCCTATCAATACTCCCGCGGCCAGCCCGGAGAGCACCGACCAGTAGATACCTATATACTGCATACCGAGGATATGCTTAACCACAAAATAGGATGCTATGGCAACGATAATCGAGCTTGAAAATACACCGCGGCGCAATGCCATAAGAAGCGCCCCCTGCTCCGCCTTTTCCTCGGTCTTGACAAAGAATGTACCGACAACTGACGCCAGCACTCCCACCGCCGCCATTGTAAGAGGTATTGTAACAGCCTGAAGGCTCATGCCAAGTCCGCCGAAGGCAGCCACTCCCAGGGCCATTGTAGCGACTATGGAACCCACATATGATTCATAAAGGTCCGCCCCCATGCCTGCAACATCACCCACATTATCGCCGACATTGTCCGCGATAACAGCCGGATTCCTGGGATCATCTTCAGGTATGCCGGCCTCAACTTTGCCGACTAGGTCGGCGCCCACATCGGCTGCCTTGGTAAATATGCCCCCTCCCACCCTCGCAAACAGCGCCTGGGAACTCGCGCCCATTCCGAAACAGAGCATTGTGGACGTTATAGCTCCAAGTTTGTCCATTCCCGCAGGTGTAGGATGGCTGGAATACCACCAGTCAAGAAGATAGTACCATATGGAGAGATCCAGCAGTCCCAGGCCGACAACGACCAAACCCATAACAGCTCCCGAAGAGAAAGCTACGCCAAGCGCGGAATTAAGGCTCTTCTGTGCCATATTCGCGGTACGAGCACTGGATCTCGTAGCGATCGACATGCCTATGAAACCCGAGAGGCCCGAGAAGAAGCCGCCGGTAAGAAATGCGAACGGAACAAATATAGGAAGATGCCCTTTTACGGCCAGCAATATAAGCACAAAAAACATGGCGCCGAAGAATATGGCGACCCCTGTATACTGCCTCTTCAGATACGCATACGCGCCCTCACGAACAGCATCGGCGATCCTGACCATCTCTTTGCTGCCCTCAGTCCTCTTCAATATCTTAAGCGCCAGATATGCCGCAAAACATAAGGCCAGGAGGGATCCTGCAGGCACCAACATCAATAGATCGAACCTCATATTTTCTCTATGCTCCTTTCGAAAATGTCTGGCTCCTGTCGGAACCCACCGAGATCAGCACAATCTTTGTCTTCAGGACAGCCTGCATCCTTTTGAGATACCTTTTGGCATTTTCAGGAAGAGCCGAATAGGAAGTAACATGCGTGGTATCCTTATTCCATCCGGGCAATTCCTCGTAGACAGGCTGGCATCCAGTCAGCGCCTTGATGCTCGATGGAAAATCATCATATACCGTCTTCCCGAACCTGTACCCAGTGCATATCTTTATGGAATCGAGTTCGTCGAGGACATCCAGTTTTGTAACTACCAGTTCATCGAGGCCGTTGACCATTATGGCATGACGTACGACAACACTGTCGAACCAGCCGCAGCGCCGCGGCCTGCCGGTCGTGGCCCCGAATTCGTTACCCTTATGCCTGATCTTCTTCATGAGATCAGGGCCGAATTCCGTGGGAAACGGGCCTTCTCCCACTCTCGTGGTATATGCTTTTACCACTCCTATTACCTTGTCTATCCTGCCGGGCCCGACGCCGCTGCCTATCGAGGCCCCGCCAGCCGTGGAATTGGACGATGTTACGAAAGGATATGTGCCATAATCTACATCGAGGAGGGTTCCCTGGGCGCCTTCGAAAAGCACGCGCTTTCCCTTATCGACCGCATCATTAAGAATGCGCTTGGTGTTAGATATATATTTCTTTATCTTCCTGCCATAATCGGCATATTCTTTCAGCAGAGCATTAAGATCGAATCCTTCGGCATCATATATCCTGGCCAGTATAGCATTCTTCTCTTCCAGGTTATTCTGTAATTTTTCTTTAAGCGTATCTTCTTCCAGCAGGTCTATGATCCTGATACCGGAACGCGCTACTTTATCCGCGTAACAGGGCCCTATCCCTTTCTTAGTCGTGCCGATCTTCTTTTTCTTCTGCTCTTTTAATTCATCAAGAAGTTTATGATAAGGAAATATCACATGCGCTTCTTCGCTTATAAAGAGCCTTCCGTCAACTTTTATCCCACGGCTCTCTAACATCTTTATCTCTTCGAGAAGCGCCCTGGGATCGATGACTACGCCGTTGCCTATGACACAGATCCTGCCTTTGTGAAGTATCCCGGAAGGTATTAAATGCAGAATGAACGAATCCTTGCCTATAACTACGGTATGTCCCGCATTATTACCGCCCTGATATCTCACTATATAATCAGCTTTTGCGGAAAGTATGTCTATTATCTTGCCCTTACCCTCATCCCCCCACTGAGCCCCTACTATTACTGAAGTCGGCATAAAATCTTTTCTCTCCTTTATCTTTCCGGGGACGCTGAAGGCGCCGGAGGCGCGGGAACTCTCGGCGCCTGGGATGCCTTCTGACTGGGAGGCGCCGGCATTATTCGCGGAACATTGGGCACAGTCGGAAAGGTGCGGGCTATGCCTCCCGCGGAAGTCGTAGCGCTTATCCTCTGGGCATTTCTTATGGATTCAAGCTGCCGGTTTATGCGGTCAATCCTTATCCTCGTCCTCTCCTGGCGTATCCTGTTATAAACTTTTTCCAGGGTCTTCCTGTCTATAACGTCGATCTTCTGGCCCTTGTATTTATAAAATATCTCCCCTGAAGAATCGGTTTCCTTTGTCAGCCCCGGTATGAAGTTAATCACCTCTTCATAAGAATCCAGGATCTTCGCCATATCATGGCTTATCTCCGCTTGCGTCATATCCGCAAGTTTCTTTTTTGGCGACTTTAAAGACACCTCATCCGCGGCAAATAAGCATGATGAAAAAACGAGAAAAAACACAATGAGCAGTAATAATACGCTTATCTTCTTCACGCCTGCTCCTGTAATCAAGGTGTCATTGTAAATATCTTACGGGCTATCTCCGGATACCGGGCTATAAACAAAAGTTCATCTTCCGTAAGTGGCTTCTGGGTATGGACATTTGCATACCGGACAAGCTCCAATATCTTCGTAGCTTCTTTATCATCCTTGAACTTTATCTCGAGCTTATCATATACATTCCTGAAGCCTTTTATTCCGCTGTACTCGCCGGCAGTAATCTGTCGGCCGGTCTCTATTATCTCCGGTTCGCCTCTTCCGAGCTCCTCAAAATCATACAGCTCATAGTTTCGCCTGTCTTTAAGAGCGCCGTCCGCATGTATTCCCGACTCATGCGCGAACGCATTGCGCCCGACAGCCGGCTGGTTTATCGGTATCGGGACGCCGAAAGCATAGGAAGCGTACTTGGCTATCCGCCATGCATGGTTCAGCTTCACCCGCTCATCAAGAATATACCTTCCGGTAAAACCGCTGGAGTATTTTATGGCAAGTATGCAGCTTACGAGGTCGGCATTGCCGGCCCTCTCGCCCATGCCGTTTACCGTCGTATTTATGTAAGCGTCGACCCCGCCGTCAATAGCGCCTTTTGCTCCGGCCAGGGTCACAGCCACGACCATGCCGAGGTCATTATGGCAATGCAGCTCTATCGGCAATCTCACCTCTTCAGCAAGTATCTTTATCCTGTTATAAATGGTAAAAGGGTCATCATAACCTAAAGTATCGCAGTATCTTATCCTGTCGGCGCCTGCTTTCTTCGCGGCACGGCTGAATTTGATAAGATAATCGAGGTGCGTGCGCGATCCGTCTTCGGCATTCACGCCTATTATATTTATTCCGTTCTTCCTGGCAACATGGACCGCCTCAACCATCTCTTTTATAACACTCTCCTTGGTATATTTCCCGGCAAACTTGCCGCCTATCATCTGGTCGGATGTAGAGATGGACAGGTTGAGATTCTTTACCTTTGTCATCTTACAGGCTTTCTCAACATCCTGTTTTATTGCCCTTATCCACCCGCTTAAGACTATAGGTTTAAGCACTCCCATCTTCGCCAGTTCAAGGTTCGCGTTAAGGTAGTTTGTCTCGTGGCGCGTAACGGGGAAACCAAACTCCGACTGGGTAATGCCCATCTCATTCAGGTACATATTGATCATCGTCTTCTGGAGCTTCGCCAGCCCCAGCCGGGATGTCTGCACCCCGTCTCTATTTGTTACATCAACAATATATATCTTCTTCTGTTTCGCCATTGAATACTTCCTCTCTTCCTTGATATTATACTTTTATCAATTTTATGCCGTAAATATTCGGCGCTTTTCTTATCTGGTCCAGCACATCTTTAGACACGGAACTATCGATATTCAGTATACTGACCGCCTTGCCGCCTTTCGACTCGCGGCCGAACGACATTCCCGCTATATTTACGCCCGCCTTGCCGAGGATCGTACCGATCTGGCCTATGATGCCCGGGACGTCCTTGTTACTGGCGACAAGCATGTAACCCTCCGGCACGGCATCGACATAAGACTCGTCTATCTTGACTATGCGCGGATCCACCTTGGTAAATAGCGTTCCAGTGATGGAACTCTTCATTTTGTCAGTCTCGACTTCTACTATTATGAGATTTGCAAAGTCCTGGACATCGGCAGTCTTGGTCTCTACTATGGTGATACCGCGCTCTTTCGCGATCACCATGGAATTGACGAAGTTGACGGTCTCCTGCAAGATCGGCGTCAGCATGCCCTTGATTATCGAAAGGGTGAACGGCGACAGGTCATATTTCAGTATGTCCCCGACATACCTGATCTTTACCTTCTTGATATGCCCTTCTACGAGCTGGGCCTGCATCGATCCCATCTTCTCGGCAAGCTTCAGGTACGGATCTATCACCTTGCATACTTCCGGATCCAGGCACGGAATATTTATGGCATTGCGCACGCATCCCGTAAGGAGCGCGTCACGGACAGTGTTAGCGACTTCTATGGCAACATTGGTTTGCGCCTCTTCCGTAGAAGCGCCAAGATGCGGCGTCAATACGACCTTATCCGTCTTCAGGAGAGGGCTCTCTTTTTTGGGCGGCTCTTCTTCATAGACATCAAGAGCCGCGCCGGCTACCTTACCCGCTTCTATGGCTTTTACCAGGGCGGCTTCATCTATAATGCCTCCCCTGGCACAGTTTATGAGACGCACCCCTTTTTTCATCATCTCTAATTGCTTGTCGGATATCAGATGGTTGGTCTGATCGGTAAGAGGCGTATGTACCGTAATATAATCGGCATTCCTGAACAATGCCTCGAGCTCGGCGGGCTCTATGCCGAGTTCCTTGGCGCGTTCCATGGATAGGTACGGGTCATAGGCAAGCACCTTCATCCCGAAAGCGAGCGCGCGCTTTGCCATCTCGGTGCCGATACGTCCGAGTCCCACTATACCCAGTACTTTGCCGTACAACTCATGCCCCATGAATTTTTTACGCTCCCATTCGCCCTTCTTCATCGAGAGATCGGCCTGGGGTATATTGCGCGAGAGCGCCAGCATCATCGTAAAGGCATGTTCCGCCGTAGATATAGTATTACCGGCCGGAGTGTTTACCACTATCACTCCCTTCTTAGAGGCGGCGGCGACATCCACATTATCGAGCCCGACACCGGCCCTGCCTACTATCTTCAGCCTATCTGCGGCAGATATGATATCTTTCGTGACCTTGGTGCTGCTGCGGACCACAAGAGCATCGTAATTCTTTATCGTATCCTTCAGCTGTTCAGGCGTCAGTTTGGTATTGACATCGACGCTGAACTCCTTCTCCTTCTGAAGGATCTCTACAGCTTCTTTTGAAAGAGAATCGCTTATAAGAACTTTATACGGCATCGCCAGCCTCCTGAATTATTTGCCAAGCATCTTTGTGACCGCGTCCACACCGCTGCCTGTTTTAAATTTATATCCCATCTTCGCAAGCGCGGATTCGAGCGCCTTGATCGACTCTATAGTATGCTCCCTATCTATACCACCCATATGAGCGGCCCTGAATATAGTGCCTTTAAGCTTCTCCTGTCCGCCGGCAAAAGTTACGCCGTATTCGGTCTTGAGCAATTTTATGAGCGCATCAGCGTCCATCCCGGCCGGAGTATTGACAGCGGTAACGGCATTGGACGGGGATTTCGAGAATAACGTAAGCCCCATGGCTTTAACCGCGGACCTGAACGCTTCAGCCTGGGCGATATGCTCAGCTATGACATTATCGACACCCTTGCCGTTAATCACTTCCAGCGCTTTCTTCAACCCGATGACCAGCGTTATCGCCGACGTAAAAGGAGTATCCGTCGCATCCATCGCCTTCTTGTACTTCTTAAAGTTAAAGTAGAACTTGGGCAGTTTTGAAGTCTCGACCGCCTTCCATGCCTTCTGGCTTACCGAGCAGAACGCCAGTCCGGGCGGTATCATAAGGCCTTTCTGTGATCCGCAGATCGCTATATCCACACCCCATGCGTCATTCTCGAATTTATCCGCGCCGAGGCCGCTTATGGCATCTACCACATATATTGCGCCGGTAGCCCTTACGACTTCACCTATCGCCTTTATATCAAAAACTGTGGCAGTGGAGGTCTCGCAGAGAGTGGTATAGACCGCCTTGACGCCCGGATTGTTCTTTAGCAGGTCTTTTATATCGGCCGGGCAAGGGCCGCTTCCCCACGGCACATCGAGCGCAATAACTTCGACACCGTAGGCTTTTGCGATCTCACCGAACCTCTCCCCGAATTTACCGCCGCGCACCACTATGACCTTATCCCCGGGAGAACATATGTTAACTACCGACGCTTCCATCGCGCCTGTGCCGCTCGAGGTAAATGTGAAGACATCGTTAGAGGTCTTGAACATTTTCTTCAGCCCGTCCGTGGCATCTTTAAATATCGCCTGATATTCCTTCGTCCGGTGGTGGATTATGGGTTTTGCCATTTCATTTCTTATCTCTTCGGGAACCGGCGTCGGCCCCGGGGTCATGAGGTATTTCTTTGCCATCTCTTTAATCCCTTTCTCTATCCGTCAACTGTCAACCGTCAACTGTTAACTATACTCTCTCTACTTCTTGTCTATGTGCGTCAGGACCTCATCAACGAGTCCGTATGCCTTCGCTTCTTCCGCGGACATGAAATAATCCCTGTCCGTATCCTTCTTTATCTTATCGAGCGGCTGTTTCGTATGCCTGGCAAGTATCTCTTCGAGCCTTGAACGCAGCCTTAATATCTCCTGCGCCTGTATGCTGATATCCGCGGCCTGGCCCTGCACCCCGCCCCACGGCTGGTGTATCATTATCCTGGCATGCGGAAGAGCATATCGTTTTCCCGGCCTTCCTGCCGCCAGAAGCACCGCCCCCATGCTCGAAGCCTGCCCCACACAGAAAGTATTGACGTCGGGTTTTACGAACTGTATCGTATCATATATCGCCAGCCCGCTCGTCACTGACCCGCCCGGAGTATTGATATAAATATTAATATCCTTATCCGGAGCCTCCATCTGCAGGAAGAGCAGCTGCGCTATGATGAGGTTTGACACGATATCATCTATCGGAGTGCCGATAAATATTATCCTGTCCTTAAGCAGCCTCGAATATATATCATACGCTCTCTCGGCCCTGCCGGTCGTCTCGATTACCATTGGAACGAGCATAATCATACCCCCTGTTTTTATATAAACTATCCTTTATCCGTTACGGTAGAATTATCGAGAAGGAATTTTACGGTCTTTCCTTCCCTTATCTTCTCTTTCAAACTCTCCACCAGGCCTTCTTTTTCATAATAGGCTTTTATCTCCGCTTCCGGCTTGCCGCTCTGCAGAGAAACCGCTTTATAAGCATTGACCACATCTTCATCCGAAACTTCGACTTTCTCCTTATCGGCTATCTCATCCAGGATAAATATAAGCCTCACCTGCCGCACCGCATCGTCCCTGAACTTATCCGAAAACTCTTTATCTTTCTTGTCGAGCTCTTCCTTATTAAATCCCCGCTCTAAAAGCCTCCTCTTAGCATCATCTACCATATGCTTAAGCTGCCGCGCCACAAAACCCGAAGGAACCTGGAAAACATTGTCATCCATTAGCTTGCCGAGGAGCTGATTCTCGAGATCCGCTTCACCCGAAGCCTTTGACCTGGCCTCGAGCTCTTTCAATACCTCCTTCTTCAGGTCCTCAAGGTTCTCCCTGCCCAGGTCTTTCGCGAATTCGTCGTCGATAGCGGGAAGCTTTCTCTCCTTTATCTCCTTTACCGCTATGTGGTACCTTGCGTCTTTGCCCGCGAGGTTCTTATCCGGATAGTTTTCGTGCAGTTTTGCCTCGATATCTTTCTCTTCGCCCTTCTTCATTCCGACCATTTTATCCGCGAGACCCGGTATGAAGGTCTCTTTCTCCATCGTCAGCCATAAATTTTCTCTTTTCTTGTGGGCAGGTTTGCCGTCGACAAAGCACTCCACATCACTCACAACATAATCACCCATCTGCACAGGCCTGTCGCCGGCGGATATATATTTGGCATTGACTCCCTGGAGGCTCTTCAGGGTCTTATCTATATCCTCATCCGTTATCTTCAGAACCTTCCGCGTAAGCGCAAGGCCCTTATAAGGCTTAAGCTTAAACTTCGGACGAGTATCGACCCTGGCCTTGAATGTTATAGGCTTATCTTCCTCGAAGACCAGATCGCTTATCTCAGGCATGCTGACTGGGATTATCCCGTGTTCCTGCAGGGCCTTCCTGTACGCATCCGGCACGAGCCTCTTCAACACCTCTTCTTTCGCGTCCTTAGCATAATGCAGCCTGACCATATCCTTCGGCGCCTTGCCTACCCTGAAGCCCGGGATATTCGCCACCTTCGTTATCTCATCATAAACCTCGTCGAAGGCCCTGGCGATCGTCTCCCTGGATACCTCTATCTCAAATAATGTCGAGCATTCCTCGACAGGTTTTACTCTGGATTTCACTGACATTTCCTTTCATAAACGAAGCGCACATTGTATCACAAAATCACGCCTTCTTCAAGGCATGCGAATCACATCTGGAATTTTTCTCCGAGATATATCTCCCTGGCTTTAGGGCTGGAGATGAGCTCGTCTTTCGTCCCGGATATCAGGATATTCCCTTCCGCCATCAGGTAAGAACGATCCGTTATCGACAAAGTCTCCCTTACATTGTGGTCGGTAACCAGTATTCCCAGCCCCCTGTCCCGCAACTCTTTTATTATCTCCTGGCACTCGGCCACGGCTATTGGGTCAATGCCGCTGAAAGGCTCGTCTAACAGGACGAACATCGGATTCGTCACGAGAGCCCTCGTGATCTCGACCCTGCGTTTTTCCCCGCCGGAGAGCGTATACGCCATGTTCTTCTTAAGATGCGTGATCTTCAGCTCGTTCAGCAGCTCATCGCAGCGCCTCTTACGTTCCCTGGGCGAAAAACCGAGAGTCTCGAGGACAGCCATGATATTCTGCTCGACCGTGAGTTTACGGAATATCGACGGCTCCTGGGCAAGATACCCTATACCGCAGCGTGCCCTCATGTGGAGGGGCATATTGGTTATATCCTTGCGATCAAATATTATCCTGCCGCTATCGGGCGGTATGATACCTGTTATCATGTAAAACGTCGTCGTCTTGCCCGCGCCGTTTGGCCCCAGAAGCCCCACGATCTCGCCGCGGTGGACATTAATATCCACGGCATTCACGACGCGCCGCGTACCATACTCCTTTACCAGGCCTGTGGCTTCGAGTAGATGCATTAGTTCTTCGCTCCCCCCAGGAAGTCGGCGTCGAAACCCATTCCGCCCTCGGGTGACAGGACCAGTTTGGGTTTGCCGGAAAGAGTTACTTTTTTATCATCCTCCGAATAGCGCGCCTGCTGGCTATAACTGGTATTATCTCCACGCGTTATCTTGACATTGCCGTCTGCCACGATGTTCTTAAGCCTTCTCGTAGCCGGATCGAAATATACGGTAATCTTGTCCGCGTCTATAACGCCGTCCTCATTGACTACCTTAACGTTCTTCAGGAAATACGCCTGGTTCTTCTCATATTCAAACTGGACCTCTCCGTCGCATGTTATTATAGTCTTGGATTTCTTCTGCTTCCCGCCATCAGATGCTCCGGCGGCATCAGGTTTCTTATCGGCCCCGTCTATAAAAGATCCGGTAAATCCCTGCGTGCTTTCGATGGTGGCATGCACGTTCTGTTCCAGGCGGACATTGTTCTTGGCCCTGTCATATACGCCCTTATCGGCCGTAATGACGGCCTCCGCCTCTTCACCGTACGCCGAAGCTATTATATTGTCCAGTTTCACCTCATTCTCGGATATGGCTTCCGCGCTCTCGCCCTTGACATCCCACTTTTTAGCCCCCTTCTCATTTAAGCCCTCGAGGTTGAACGAGAGGACCTTATGATTCACCGGGTCGCCGGAAGCCTGGCCGGCGGCCTGTTCTGAAGCATCCGGGGTTTTGGCCTCTTTCACTTTCGGCGTTTCAGGTTTGCCGCATCCTCCGGTAAATAGAAATACCATCAATAAAGCGACTGTAAGGTTTCTTATCTTCTTCACTTTGGCCTCGTCTTCCATCTGCGATGCATCCAGACCCAATGGTCCGGATATTTTTTTATGTAGGACTCGACAACGTCCGACCACTTCTGCGTATTGGTTAAAATATCCGCTTCCTTATTGCCGGTATCAACAAGCTCGACCGGCTTCTCCACGATGAACCTGTGCCTTAATCCCTTCCTCACTATGAAGACCGGCACGAGCGCCGCTCCGGTCACCGACGCGAGCACCGCCGGCCCTATCGGGGTATATGCGGGGGTGCCGAAGAAATTGACAAATACGCCTTCCACCGAGTCGACATCCTGGTCGGCAAGCATTCCCAGGATCTCGTTCGAACGCAGTACCTTCAGAAAACGCCTGGGGGATTCCGTCCTGTCAATGACATTGACCAGCCCGGTCTTGCGAAGCTCGTTCAGGTACCGGTCAAACTTATGAAAGTAGATCCTGCGCCCGACCGCCGCGCCGGGATACCCTTTAAGCCGTATCGTCATGGCCAGGAGCTCCCAGTTCCCGAAGTGGGCCGTCAGGACTATGATGCCATTGCCCTTCTTCCTGGCCTCGTCGAAAATGCCGATATTCTCTACCGTTACAAACCTGTCGAGATTATCTTTCGTGATCTTCGGGAAGTTAATGAGCTCTATGCCGACCTTGGCAAGGTTCTCAAATACTCCTATCGCGATACGCCGTATCTCGGCTTCGCCCTTCTCCGGGAAAGCGGCCCTCAGGTTCTCCAGCGCGAGATTCCTGTATTTCGGAACCAACCCGAACGCGATGCGCCCCAGCAATGAGGCCAGAATAAGCCCCATCCTGAGGGGAAATAAGTATATTATAAATGCGAGGCACCGGCCCAGGTAGTAAAGATAGTACCTCCTGAACTTAAATTTCATATGAGGCTATTACTATATAATATCAAGGCAGGTTTGTCAATCGATTCGGAGCCGGGATTTTTCGGCCACATCCACCATGGAAGTGACCAAGCGCCCACCTTCCGCTTGTCCAGTTAAGCCCTTGCAGCCCGGGTGCATCGCTTAGGACGTGGAAATTCCCCTGCGAGGAATTTCCACTCGGAAAGGTCG
>JAFGRN010000070.1 GCA_016935115.1 Candidatus Omnitrophota bacterium
GCAGGGTGCCGGTAGTGATCGTCGTATCGCCGCTATAGGTGTTGGCGGTAGTCAATGCCAACGTTCCGGTGCCGACCTTGGTGAGGGCTATTTTGCCACCAACGCTATCGATGGTACCGGAAAAGCTGGTCGAGGTGTTGTCCCCGCCGATTATCAAGCTAGATGCGCCCCCGGTACTGGTCACTGTGCCTGCTCCAGCGAGGGAACCAATTGTTTCGTTGTTGTTGGCCAGGTCAAGTGTAGCTCCGTTGGCGACGGTAACGGCTGAGCCTACGCCAAAGGCCTGGTCAGCTATTCCGGCTGTGAGTATTCCGGCATTGACGGTAGTGGCTCCGGTGTAGGTATTGGCGCCGTTCAATGTAAGCGTGCCCGCGCCTTCTTTGGTAAGGCCGCCTCCCGCGCCGCTCACGATGCCGGTAATCCCGGCATCGCCCGCCGCTCCGGCGTTTATAGTCAACAGATTGGCGCCGCCGAGATCTACGGCTCCCGCGAATGTAATGTCATCGCCTGCGCCTCCGCCGCTCGTCACGGTGGTGGCGCCGAGCAGATCCGTCGCTCCCGTAAATGTTATAAGGCCGTTTGAGCTCGTGTATGTCGTGGAGTTTAAGTCAATGTTCGTTCCCGTTACCGTAATATTGCCATCGGCAATAATATTCGCAAGGTCCGCCTGGTTTGAACTTGCGATGTTAAATGTCCCGACCGGGGAGGTTGATCCGACATCCTGGTTGAATGTGACGTTGCCGGCGACGGTTGTCACGGTGATATTATTCGTCTCAGCGCCCTGTGAATCAACCAAGCCCGTGAACGTGACATCGTCGCTGGTGGTCGTAAAAGCGGTATCTTCATTCAGGGTGATGGTATTGGCGGCGGCGCCGGCGTCGTAAGATTGCGTGCCGGCGGTATTGTAGGCCGTTCCGATCAATGTAATCGAACCCGCATCAGCTCCGGAAGTCGCGGCAGTTATCGAAGTCGCTCCGGTTACGCCCGATGCCGCGCCACCAATACCGGCGATAGTGATATCATTGCCCGTAATGGTAACTGTCTTTAAATCGGTGCCGGCAGCGGTGCCAATCGCCCCGACAGTCACATCATCGGTCCCTCCGGCGGTAATCGTAAAAGCTCTATCCGTAGCGTCATTGCTGTTTACAGCGCCGAGGGTCAAAAGGCCGTTACCGCCCGCGCGGGTATTTGTGACAGTAATACCGGCATCGCCGGTTAATGTGCCATCGCCGAAAGTCAGTCCCTGGACGCCTGAGGTGGTAAGAGCGTCTCCCATGCCGACCGTCAGGGTAAAGGCACCTATAGATAAAGTACCAAGGGTGTGAGTAATGCCCGAGCCGTCTCCGGCAGTGAGCCTTAAGGAGTCGATCTCGCAGGCGGCTGCAACCGTAGTGTTGCGATTAAATGCGAGGGCAGTGTCATTGGCGAGCTGGAGTGTGCCGCCATCCATGGTGAGTGTTCCCGCGCCAAGGGCGGAAGCGCTTGTCGTGGCGACAAGAGTGCCGTCATTAACAGTGGTCGTGCCGGTGTAAGTGCTCACCCCTGAGAGAGTCCAGGTGCCTGTGCCAGATTTTGTGACGGATGTTGCGCCGCCGCCGCTATCTACGATAGCACCCTGAAGTTCACCGGTACCGGCTGTGGAGCCCTGTAGAGTGAGAGTCTTCGCTCCGGCGCCTGTGGCTGTAAGGGCGCTGGAAAAGACTAAAGCGCCTGTTCCTGACTGGTCGATTATGGCGCCGCCTGTAGTTCCTTGCAAGTTTATAACACGGTCTGTAGTCTCTCCTGTACCCGTGTAAGTCAGCTGCCCTGTGGTAGCATCCTTACCAAAATTTATTGTCCCTCTCCCGATAGTATCGGGGATACCCAGATTACTGGCGGCGCCGTTGACATCTCCAATCGACGCCACGCTCAGTATACCCTGCTCAATGCTTGTATTCCTGTTATAAGTATTATCGCCTGACAAGATCCACTTACCAGCGCTTCTCTTCCGAACCTGAGCATCAAATGCAATATCGCCGCTTACAGTATTGTTATCGGTATTGGAACCGTCGAGTACTATACCGGGGCAACCGGAGAGGGTACCTACATCGCCCCTGACATTGAACAGAGCATCAATACCATTAGCGGCATTGTTGGTAAGATAGAGCGTATTATTAATAGTTAAAATAAGGTTGGCGTCTATGGTTTGAGTCTCATCTACACCGTTATTCATCGTAAAACTAAAGTTATCGTCCTACCAGTCCGAAGAAACTTGAAGATTCTGACCCGTTAAACCTATTATATAAGCCGGACAGTTGGCCGTGTCAAACACTATATTGCCGACCCCCGCGCCGGCGCCGAGATCTATGGTGGTGTTGCCAGGCACAACCGGTACCGCGTTGAAGGTAGCAGTGTCGCTGTTAGCGGGATAAGCCGCGGACCAGTTATCATTGTTGGCCCAGAGGGCGCTCTCGCTGCCGTCCCACGTGGCATTTGCCGCGAGTGCATTTATTGAAAGCAGGAAGACCATCATCAATGCCACAACCACCGAAATAAATTTTTTCATCAGGATATCTCTTTTAGTTTAAATATGCCAAAACATAAAAACACAATACTGTTAAAAGAATATATTATAAATGGGCATCTGTCAAGCCTATAACCGTGCCTGTTACGAATAGTTGTCTATCACTTCTCTTAAGAGGGAGCTTCGGTCGTAAACCGGCGCGATGCCGTCGTCATCGTCGAGGTCCATATCGATATCCCTTACGGAATCGAACAGCGCCTTCTGGTCGAGCCCGGCAAGGATATTCGGCGCATCGATAAAACGCGAAACCTTATTGAACTGCGTTATGCCGCCCCTCGAGCCTTCGTGGTTCATGGACAGGAAGAGCCTGTTCTTCGCCCTTGTAATGGCCACATAGAACAACCTCGACTCCTCCTCTATCTCTTCCTCGCTGTCGAGAGAGAAGCTCGAGGGCAGTACGCCGTCGATCAGGCCTATCAGGAAGACCGAATCCCACTCCAGCCCTTTCGATGAATGGATCGTAGAGAGGGTTACCGGCTTCTCCTCGTCCTTCGGCGCCGCTTCCACCTTCCATACGCCCCTATCGGGAGGCTCTATGGCAAAATCCGCCAGCAGTTCCTCGAGAGAGTCATAACGCGCGGCTATCTGGCGCAGGGTCTCGAGGTCATTGACTCGCATATGCCAGTCGTCGAACTTCTCTTTCATGAGAGGAAGGTAGTAGTCGAGCGCGAGGTCGTAGAGCGCTCCGGGCCCGAGCTTATAATTCGACACTGACTTAAGAAAAGACCTGAGCCTCCACATATTTTTCACTGATTTACCGAATTTTCCGCTGTCACCCATCGCCTTCTCTGCCGCGTCTTTAAGAGAACCTTTCGACATTATCTCGGCGGCAATCCTGTCGGCGGTCTTCGGCCCGATCCCGTCCACAAGCGTCAGCATCCTGTGCCAGGCTATCTCGTCCTTTAAGTTAAGCACGACCTTCAGGTGGGCGGTAAGGTCTTTCACATGCGCCGTCTCGTAAAATTTCAGTCCGCCGAAGACCTGATACTGTATGCCGTTCCTGGCGAGCTCCGCCTGCAGAGGTATCGAGACATACGCCGAACGGAAGAGCACGGCCTGCCGGCGCGCTTCCACGCCTCCGTCCCTAAGCTCTTTTATCTTCCCGGCGATCCACGCGGCCTCGTCATATGGATTTTTAAAGAAATTCAACTTCGGCTTTTCGCCGGCATCGGCCCTGGTCGAAATAAGGCACTTGGAATACTTATTATCCATATTCTCGAGCACGGAATTGGCGACGTTCAGGATATCCTGAGTGCTCCTGTAATTCTCTTCGAGCTTTACGATCTTGCAATGATCGAACCTTTTGGGAAACTCCATTATATTCTTATGCGACGACCCCCTGAAGCCGTATATCGACTGGGCATCGTCACCGACGACCATTATATTGCCATGTTCTTTTGCAAGAAGATACGCAATGTCGCCCTGCAGGATATTGGTATCCTGGTACTCGTCGACCATAACGTATTTATATTTCCCGGAGAGTTTCCGGCGGGCCTCGTCTATATTGAGCAGCATCCTGAGATATACCAGCAGGTCGTCGTAGTCCATATAATTCTTCTGGATCTTGTAGGCGGCGTACTCCTTGCGCAGAAGCTCTATCTCTTTGGCCATCTCGAGAAAGTGCGGGTACTCCTTTTCGAGCACCTGGACAATCGACAGGCCCTTATTTATCGACATGCTTATGACGCCGCGCAGGGTATCTTTCTTCGGGACCTTCCTGTCTTTATCTACGAGCCCTGTCCTGAGCGCGCATTTGTGGATCGCTTCGGCGGCATCCGACTCGTCGAGTATGGAGAATGTATTGGAGAGCCCGAGGACCTTCGCGTGTTTCTTCAGGGTCTTGAAGGCGAATGAATGGAACGTGCCGCCGTCAACATGGGCGCACCTGGCATCGTGCCTGGACGCGCGGGATATCATCTCATGGGCGGCTTTCCTGGTAAATGTCAAGAGGAGGATCGCCCCAGGGGCTATCCCGCTTTCTACCATGTGGAGGACGCGGTACTCAATGGCGCGCGTCTTGCCGCTGCCGGCGCCGGCAATGACAAGAAGAGGGCCGTCTATAGTAGTGACCGCGGAATATTGGGATGGGTTTAGTTTGCGCCTTAAATCTTCCATGTCACCAGTAGAGCCTGCGGAATCTGGCAGAATAACGCTCTATCCATTCCTTCGAGGCCTTCTCGAGGGAAACTTCCCTGCCGAGTTCTATGCTCCTCAGGTCGCGGAATTCGCTTATGAGGTACAACTGCTCGACGAGCTTCACCTTATAGGCGGCGCTCAGCCTGTGGAATGTGGCGCCTATATTATGGAGTTTCGTCTCGGGGTTCAGGTTGCAGTGCGCGACCCTGGCGCGGACATTGAAGACCTTATCCTGGAAAGGCATCTTTATCAGTATGGTGGAGCCGACTTTAACGGGCTTCCGCGCCGCAAACAGCAGGCCGCCCATGCTTATATTGATGGTGGTCGAGCGCTCCTCTTTTTTGGCGAGGGAAGCGGCCTCCAATACTTTATAACTCAACGGAAAACAGAGCGGATGGCGTATAAACTTCCTGCATTCGTTTACCGGCAATATCTTCCCCTTTTTGCTATCTGTCTTCATAGCTTCACTATTCCCGTTCTATCCTGTTTATCATGGACTTCTGGACACTGATCGAGCCCTCGCCCGTCTCGAGGGCGAGCGATACTTCGACTTCCCTGTCATTCTCCTTTATTATCCTGCCCTTCATTACCGCGCCGGACTTCAGGTGGATCCTGGCCGTCTTTTTACCCGGCATAACTATAGCGCCCATCCTGAGCTCCGGTTTCTTCGCCGAAAAGATCATATCCATAAAATGCGGATTGGTCAATAAGAATGCCGTGCCCGCTATCGCGAGCATGACCAGCACTATGGCCGCGGCGCGTAAATAATACATCAGGTACTCCAGCCATATCCTGCTGTACACGATGGTCCTGGAACGGCCCATCTTCTTCGAAACATACATCGCCTTGTCCGCCCTGGCAAAAAGCTCATCGAGGTTATCGCCGTCTTTAGAGCCCGAAACTATGCCTCCCGAGAAACTCATCTTAAACAGTTTGCCTCCCAGGAGAAACGGCCTGCTGTTCAGCATCAGCTGAAGCGTCCTGGCTATCTCCCTCACATCCTTTACGCTCCTGCCGGGGAACACGATGACGAATTCATCGCCTCCGAAGCGGAATATGGAGCACTCCGTCCTGGCGAGATCGAGCCGCATGCTCGAGGCGAAGTACTTGAGGACCTGGTCCCCGTCGAGATGCCCGTATTTGTCGTTGAACGATTTGAAATGGTCTATATCGAGAAGCAGGATAGTGAAATCTTTGTTGTAAGCTTTCGACTCCGCTATTAATTTATCGACAAAAGGGGCAAGAGAAGCCCTTATCTGACAACCCGTCAGGAAATCTATCTTCTCAACAGTGTTTTCCATCGTCGCTCCGTACCGTTACGAACAGGAAAAGTATTCGCCCACAAACTCCGGATCCGTAAGTATCGGCTCATAGTCTTCCGGGATCGGGAACGGGAATGTCACCACCTCATAGACGCCGGCGGCGAGCCTCACGCCGCTCATGCAAACGCCTTTCAGGATACCCCATGTTAAGGATGCTATGATACCGTCGCTCTGGGCCACTTTTACGTATTGAAAGTATACCTCTGACGGGAATGTGCCGATATTGCACACCCCGCGCGACAGTTTCTTGAACATATCGTTGCAATACGCCGGGCCTGTAAAGGCCGCCGCCAGCATGAATATCACCAGCAATGCCGCAATGGTCCGTCTGGACATAGTTACCTCCCATGTTAGATTGCCCGCAATGATATCAGGTTATCGTCTTATGGTACTCCTGCAGCGACAACGGGCCTCCATCGCCCTTCTTCATCTCCTCGATTCCCTCGATGCTGGCCCTGGCGGCCGCGATCGTGGTTATATACGGTATCTTGTACTGTATAGCCATCATCCTTATGTAACTGTCGTCGCGCTTTCCCCTGCGGCCCGACGGAGTGTTTATTATCAGGTTTACCTGCCTGTTCTTTACGGCATCCATGATACTGGGCCTGCCTTCGCGTAATTTGCTTATGAATACCGATTCCACGCCTTTCTCTTTCAGGTATTTGTGCGTATTCTCCGTGGCATAGAGTGTGAACCCGGCCAGGACCAGGCGCTTCGCTATGGGAGGAAGCTCCTTCTTGTCCTTATCCGCTACCGTTACGAGCGCGCTTCCCGCCGGAGGCAGCGCCGTGCCGGAGGCGTCCTGGGCTTTATAAAAAGCGGCCCCGAAGGACCTGCCGATCCCCATAACCTCGCCAGTAGCCTTCATCTCCGGGCCGAGCACAGGATCGACTTCCGGGAACATATTGAACGGGAATACGGCCTCTTTCACGCCCACATAAGCGCGTTTGCGGTCGCGGAGCTCCGGAAAATCCTTAAGCCTCTTCCCGAGCATAAGCTGTGTCGCGATACGCGCTACCGGTATGCCGATGACTTTGGCGACGAACGGCACTGTGCGCGAGGCGCGGGGATTGGCCTCAAGTATGTAGACTTTGTCGTCGCAGATGGCATACTGGATATTCATCAGCCCCACCACCTTAAGCTCTTTCGCTATCTTCGCCGTATACTCTTCGATGGTCTTCAGGTGCTCCGGTTTTATGTTGCGGGACGGTATGCTGCACGCCGAGTCACCGGAATGGATGCCGGCCTGCTCTATGTGCTCCATCACCGCCGCGACAAAAGTCCTCTCTCCGTCGCACAGGGCGTCGACCTCGCACTCGAGCGCGTTATCAAGGAACCTGTCGAGGAGCATCGGATGTTCGGGGCTCACCTGGATCGCCTCTTTCGCATATGTCCTCAGCATCTCCTCGTCGTAAATCACCTCCATGCCTCTTCCGCCCAGCACGAATGAAGGCCTGACCATAAGAGGATATCCCACTTTATTTGCGATCTCAATGGCCTGCTCGAGAGAAAATGCCGTTCCGCCCTCCGTCTGGGATATCCCCAGCTCTATCATCTTTCTCCGGAAAAGCTCACGGTCTTCCGCGAACGCTATGCTCTCCGGGCTCGTTCCGAGTATCTTTACACCGTTGGCCTGCAGTTCCTGCGCGATATTAAGCGGCGTCTGGCCGCCGAACTGGACGATAACACCGTCGGGCTTCTCCTTCCGGTAGATGGCGAGGACATCTTCCACGGTAAGAGGCTCAAAATAGAGTTTATCGGAAGTATCATAATCGGTAGATACGGTTTCCGGGTTGCAATTGACCATTATCGACTCATAACCCTCCGCCCTCAGCGCGAACGCGGCATGGACGCAGGTATAGTCGAATTCGATCCCCTGGCCTATCCTGTTCGGGCCGCCGCCCAGTATCATTATCTTCTTCTTTTTCGATACCGGCACCTTATCCTCGCCTTTGGAATAGGTGGAGTAATAGTATGCCGCATTCTTGACGCCGCTTACCGGAACAGGCTCGAAGCGCGCATCGCCCATGAGCGCCTGCCGGCGGCTCCTGACCACGGCTTCTTTCACATTGAAGAGCTTCGCCAGGTACCTGTCGGAGAATCCCCACTCCTTGGCTTTCCTGAGATCCGCGTCGGAGACCGAGCTCCATGGCGACGTGCGTATGACTTCCTCCAGGCCGACCATAGCCTTCATCTCGTTAATAAACCAGACGCCTATATGGGTGATCTGCGCAAGCTCTTCGGGGGTTATCCCTTTGCGAAGCGCTTCGTACATCAGGAATGCTCTCTCGCTCGTGGGAAAAGCAAGGCGCTTGCGCAGCTCGTCCTGCGAAAGAGTATTGAAATCTTTGGCAAAGCCGAGCCCGTAACGGCCGTTCTCAAGCGAGCGGATGGCTTTCTGGAAAGACTCCTTGAACGTCTTGCCTATGCTCATGACCTCGCCTACCGCCTTCATCTGAGTGCCCAGGATATCCGTAGCCTGCGGGAATTTCTCAAACGCCCATCGGGCGAACTTTATGACGACATAGTCGCCGCTTGGCTCATATTTATCGAGAGTTCCTTTTCGCCAGTACGGGATCTCATCCATCGTAATGCCGGAGGCGAGCTTCGTCGATATGCGCGCTATGGGGAATCCCGTGGCTTTCGAGGCAAGGGCCGATGACCGCGACGTACGCGGATTTATTTCTATGACAACGAGGCGGCCGGTCCCGGGATTATGGGCAAACTGGATATTTGTGCCGCCGATGACGCCTATGGCATCGACTATCCTGTAAGAAAAGTCCTGCATCTTCTTCTGCAATTTCTCAGCCACGGTCAGCATGGGAGCCGCGCAGAAACTGTCTCCCGTATGCACGCCCATAGCGTCGATATTCTCTATGAAACATACCGTTATCTTATTGCCCTTCTCGTCCCTGACCACTTCCAGCTCAAGCTCTTCCCATCCTATAACCGCCTCTTCTATCAGTATCTGATGGATGATGCTCGCGGCCAATCCGCGCGAGGCCACAGTCCTCAGCTCATCGATATTATAGACTATGCCGCCGCCTGTGCCGCCCATTGTGTAGGCCGGCCTGACGACGACAGGATAACCCAGCTCCGAAGCAATCTTCTCCGCGGCTTCCACCGTAAGGCATATCTCGGAACGCGGAGTTTCGATGCCGAGCTTTTTCATCGTCTCCTTGAATATTTCCCTATCTTCCCCGCGCTCGATGGCATCGGCCTTCACGCCGATCAGCTGTACGCCGTACTTATTCAATATACCGGCCCTGTGAAGCGCCGAGGCAAGGTTAAGGCCCGTCTGCCCTCCGAGGTTCGGCAGAAGCGAATCCGGCCGCTCCTTGGCTATGATCTTCTCCAGGCTCTCCACCGTCAGCGGCTCTATATAGGTCCTGTCCGCCATCACCGGATCCGTCATTATCGTGGCGGGATTTGAATTTACGAGGACTATCTCATATCCTTCTTCCTTAAGAGCTTTACATGCCTGGGTCCCGGAATAATCGAACTCGCAGGCCTGGCCGATAATGATCGGCCCGGAACCTATTATCAACACTTTTTTGATGTCTGAACGACGCGGCACACTACCCTCCTTAGAATATATTTAATCTCTTTAGATTGCTTCGGCCGCCACCTTCGGTGGCGAGCCTCGCAATGACAAACAATATTATTACCCTATGTACTTACGCACTTTGCTGATCAACTCGTCCGGATCGAAAGGCTTTATTATGTAATCATCGGCCTTGAGCTCCTTTGCTCTTTCAGCGACTTTGCTGCCGCTGGACGCGGTGATCAGTATCACTATTATCTCTTTTAACCCTTCATCATTCTTTATCCTGGCGCAGGTTTCGCACCCATCCATGACGGGCATGCGCAGGTCGAGAAGCACAAGATCGGGCCTCTCTTTGGAGATAATATCAAACGCTATCCGGCCATTGGCGGCCGTAAGGATCTCATAACCCGCGTTTTTGAGCCTGAATGACATGACCCTCAATACATCCGGCTCATCATCCACTACCAGTATCTTCTTCATGCCCTGTTTACTCTTCTCTCCACGATGGGGATAACAAAATTGAATTTTGACCCCTTACCTGGTTCAGACTCCACCCAGATCTTGCCGTTATGCTTCCCTACTATCTCTTTGCATATCGCCAGGCCAAGCCCGGTACTGCCGGTCTTCCTGCTGCCGCCTATCTCCAGCTGTTCGAACGGGTGAAAGAGTTTCGGAAGATCCTCCTTCCTTATGCCGGGACCCGTATCTTCTACCGTTACCCGGATAGTATTGCCGCTCTTCGCGCAGGTAATGCTGATCTGGCCCTTATCCGTAAATTTAATGGCATTGTTGATAAGATTCGTCAATACCTGCGTCATCTTGTCCCTGTCGAACCTGGCCTTAGGCAGTTCCTCGTCGAGATATACTATCATCTCGAGCCCCTTGCCGTTGGCCACCAGGGCCATGGACTTGCCGGCTTCCTTGATAACCTCGTTCATGTCATTCTCTTCGAACTTGAATTCCGTCTTCCCGCTCTCGAGCTTCTGGTAATCGAGGACGTCGTTTATCAGCCTGGCGAGCCTGTCGACATTCCTTTTCGACATCTCGAGGAACTCTTTCTGCTCGTCATTAAGCTCTCCAGCCGTCCCGTCCTCTACTATGGAGATGCCTTCCTTTATGGCTGTCAGCGGCGTCCTCAATTCATGGGAGACCATCGATGTGAACCTGGATTTAAGCGCCCATGCCTCCATGAGCGCCTCTTCGGAGCGCTTCCGTTCGGTGATATTCTTTATTATATGGACCATACCGACGACTTCTTTATCTTTGTTAAATATGGGCGATACCGTAACCTCCAGATGCAGGCCGAAACGCTTCTCAAAATATTCCATGCCCACGGTCTTCTTCTTCTCCATAACCTCGCGGTAAGGGCAGTTGAAACAGGGAACATCCGTGCCGTGGACGACGCTGTAACACTGCCTGCCCTCAATATTATCCGGTTTCATCCTGAAGAAATCGGCATATGCCTTGTTTACCCTTATTATCTTCTGGTTATTGTCCTGCAGTGATACCAGGTCGGTTATGGAATTGAAGGTCATCTCCCATTCCAGCGCGGTAAGCGCGAGCTTGGCTTCCACGGCCTTTCGTCCCGCTATCTCCCTGTTAAGTTCGCTTATAGATGTGGTCGTGGACCTTAAGTGCTCTGTCATATTATCGAATGATTGCGAAAGATCGCCGATCTCGTCTCCTGTAGACATCGCGACCCTGTAGTCAAGGTTGCCCGCGGCCACTATCTCCGTGCCCTTCCGGAGTTTGTCTATCGGCGATATTATTATTCTGGCCATAAATGTCCCGGTCAACCAGGCCGCTATAGGGACGAAGAAGAGTACGACGGTGAAGAGGATATACAGCTTGTGCAGAGGCTTATACGCTTCCCTGATGTCTATCTCCGCCAGGACATGCCACCGCATCTCCGGAACATGCGAATGCGCGCCCAATACCGGAATACCCTTGTAGTCCAGGTAAATATCCACACTATCTTCTTTTTCGACCAAACGGACTTTCTGTTTTAAAAACGTGTCTTTCAGGAATCTCGACGGAGTGATCATGCGGCCGTATTTATTTACTATATATACTTCTCCTGTATCGCCGAGCGCCGTAGTATCGGTGGCTATATTATTCAGGTCTGATATATTAACCCTGGCAGAAATGACACCTAAAAGCCCTCCCGTTTCGCTGTCGAATACCGGAGAGGATACCGCCAGTAAACCGCGGCCCAGGGGATCATGGTAATACGCGTCCTTGATATAAGGAGAATCCTGGCTCGCCAGAAATAACACATCCGTCGATTTGTCGCTGCCTATACTTTTCTCTTCGGAGGAGGCTATAATTTTGCCTGTTCTATCCATCACAAAAAATTCATAGAATACGGTACCGGCTTCCTTGGTCCGCCTCAACCTCTTCATGGCAAGCTTAAATGTTTCGGCATCATCCGGGTTCTTTAAAAAATCTTCCAGCACGACACTCTTCGAAAGCTGATTAACGCCGATCTTCAGCATCCTCAAGTATGTCTCTATATGGCGCACTCTCGAGGCAAGGGTCGATTGGAGCTCGAGGCCTATCTGGTTCTTCAGGACCTTCTCGGATTCGATAAAGAAATACGAGGCGGCGATGAATGTCAGAATAAGTCCCGTTACAAGAAATGAAAGGCTTATCTTAGTTGCCAGTTTCATAAAGTCCCTCGAGAAGGCTTAAATCCAATGTCTCTTCCAGGGCAGGGCTGGAGAGTATTTTACCGCGTTCGAGTTTCCGGTCCGAGATTATGCCGAACATCTTGGCCATGTTGTCGTAGCGAATCGGGTCGGCCTGCTCCTTATAATCCACCCATTTCAGGCCCTTGATATCTTCCCTGTACCGCTCCGGCGATGTGCCATAATACTTGGCTATTATAGAGCTCGCTTCCGCGGGATGCTCCCTATAATACTTAACCGCCTTAAACCATGCCCGCATAACTCCCCTGACAACCTGCGGCTCATTCTTTATCAGGTCATTACGCGCATTCAGAGTATCGACTATCACCCCCGGAAAATCGGCGCTGGTGGCGAGAATATGGGATCCGGGTTTTTTAAGCGCGTTCGAAAGAAAGGGTTCCCATGCAACCACGGCATCCGCTTCGCCTGCCAGGAAATCGTCCGTGACATGCTGTGACCTCCTCGGAACCGGAATGATCTTATCCGGGGATAATCCGCGTTCGCGTAATACATAGTAAAGGAACAATTCGTTAACATCCTCGGGAGTCAAAGCTACCTTCTTGCCGATAAGGTCCTCCAGGCTCTTAATCTCTTTCACGGCTACTATGCCGTCGCTTCCCAGGGATTCATCTATTATCATAACTGCCGTTATCGGCGCATCGAGGCCTTTTTTGGCGATCAGCAGGTCCAGGGTACCGGCTTCAAAATCGAGCATTCCCGCGATGAAAGCGTCCCGCCGGGCTGAATCGACCTGTTCGTTTATTAATGTTACATCCAACCCTTCTTCCTTAAAGAAACCTTTGTCTTTCGCCAGGTACAAAGGCGCATAACCTGCCCATTCCGGGAACGCTATATTTACATGCCTGAGCTTATCGCCTTTATGGATACGGGTATAACTGAGCAGGTGGATCGTCCCGAAAAACCCGAAAAGCCATACCATAACCGAAGCAAGCACCATTACCGCTATCAATAATTTATACCGACGGCTCTCTTTTGCCATATACTCCTTCAGCTTTCCGGCGTCATTATACAACTTCCGGCGCCGCGTAGCAATGCTTTACTGCGGCGTTTCGGCCCAGGCGCGTTTCGCGCGCGCATACTGATCGAATGTTTTCTTCCTGAATAAGAAATCGATCGTTCCCCGCACCTTGGCTATCGATATTATCCATCTATACCAGAAGAACTCTATAAGTGTCAGGAATATCATATATACAATATATTTCATCCGGAAGACCCTCTGCCCCTGCACGAACGTAAGTATCGACAGCAGGGACGTAAAGGCCTGCAGAAGCAGCATTAAAGCGAAAAAAGCGATGAAGACATTAAACTGCAGGACGCCGGTAAGCCATCCGAATGCCACAAAAGCCAGGCTCGCCATCTCCATGAATACTCCCAGCACCTCGTAAAATAGCATATACGGCATTGTAAGGAACGCGAAAGCCCCGTATTTAGGCTCGCACATCATGTACCTGTAGGCCCACATCGTCTCTATCGTAACCCTCTGCCATCGGGCGCGCTGGCTTATGAGCGAAGCTATATTATGCGGCCCTTCCGTCCATCCCACACAGTAAGGCAGCATCACTATCCTGTATCCTTTCTTCCGGTTCTTCGCCGCGTAATCATGTGCGCGGAACGTCAGCTCTATGTCCTCACAGGTAAAGTCAAGCGAATATCCGCCCTGTTCGTACAAAAAGTCTTTGCGCCATACGCCGAAACCTCCGGCAACGGTCGGCATGGCATTATATCTCGACCATGCGAGCCGGTTACCTATAAAAGAGCGGATATATTCGAGATTCTGGTAGGCTATTATGGGATTATATGAGAAATTGCGCTCTACGATTACGCCTTCCTTGACCCTGAAATCATTGACAAGGCCGAAATAACTTCCGATACCTATTATCCTGTCCGGGTCCCTGGCTACATGCGCCATTACCTTTATAAGGGAATCCCTTTCGAGTATCGTATCGGCATCCATAACGCATACATAGTTATATTTTGCCATATTCAGGCCGGCATTTACCGCGCCGGCTTTTTTGGCTCCGGCCTTTTTATTTATCACCGTAACATTGGGATGGGATACGCTCTTCATTGTATCGTTTACCACGCCGTCGAGATAATGCTTAACCTGAACCGTATCGACAGGCTTAAGCCTGAGGATCTTATCCAATATGGAAAATGTCCTGTCCGTGGAACCGTCGTTTACCACTATTATCTCAAACTCGGGATAGTTCAGGCTGAGCAATGCCTTCAGGGAATCTTCCATCCATTCTTCTTCATTATGGGCCGGCACTATTATCGTGACGGGGATCTTAAAAGCGGAGAAGTAAAGCGGCGTATAATCGGCTACACTGCCTTCAAATGCCTTTCCGGCTCCTTCGATGGAACCTATCAATGCCAGGAAGATGTAGTACACGGCGAGAATGAGAAAATAAACGAGCATTATGACAAATACGGTGTGGACGATATTCGCGTATACGGTCATGCTGGACCTTCTCTTCTTTCCAGGGCGGACAATCTGCGCTTTATATGCCCCGCGAGTTTCCGGTCGATCTTCCCGATGGCCTTAACTGCCGCGGCGCGGCCGGCGGAATCCAGGGATCCGACCGCCGCTTCCACGCCGAAATGGAGGCCGCTTTTTATGACCCCTTCCAGCAGGCGCAGGTCGCGGCTGTCGCCCCTGCCTTCGGCGATACGGCCCAATAATTCCGTCACATACCCGGAATTTTCAAGGGCTATCGCCGAATATTTCTTCGCTATTTCGTCTTTGCCTGAAATAAATTTCTCTATATAGGGCAATGACTCTTTTATGTGGGAAGTCATGACATCTTTAACCGCGTCGACCACGGACCATGACGCGTCGCTTATAAGATTTATGACTTCCGGGAGGGCCGCGGCGCCTTCCACTTTTTCGAGCGCCAGCACAGCGCGCGTCTTCACAAGCCAGTTACCATCCTTAAGCCGCTCTACAAGCGTCGCCCCTGCTTGGGCGCTTCCGGAGGCGCCGAGGCATTCGCAGGCGGCGGCCCTTACTTCGGGCGATTTATCTTCCGCCAGGCTCTCGAGCTTCTTTATATATTTTACCGGATTAAACCGCGCCAGAAGAGTGATGGCCAGCGCCCTCAGATCAGGATCCTTATCATCCGTGAATTTTATTATCTCATCCGCTGTCTCGGGAGGAAAACCGTCGAGAAGGGATGATATCTTCAGCCTGTTCGCCGGGCTATTCTTCATGGCCCTGAGAAGCAGGCCGGCCGAGCGGGGCGTTTTTATCCGGCCCAGCGCGATTATGGAAAAGTAGGCGATATCCGTGTCCCTGCTTAAAACCGGCCCGGCAAGCGCGTCCACCGCCTTATCCGAGCCGCTGTAACCGAGGCATATTATCGCCTCGATCCTGCGGCGCTTACTCCAGGAATTCTTTACCGTCCTGCTTAAAGCAGCTATGTATTCCGGGGTGATAAAACATTTTTTAAACATCTCCTGCTCTGAGTCATTAAAGAAGACCATATCCCTGCCCCTGTTAGTCTCTATGTCGATCAGCTGCCGCGAGGTCAATCGCGGGGCGGAGCTCTTCGGGATTACGCACTTCTTCCTGCCGGATATGGCCATCTCATAGACATTGCTTTTTATATCGAGAAGTTCCTGGCGCCTCCTGTGCCAAATGTAATCTTTCAATATAAGGCAGATAATGATGGCCGCCACTGTCAATATGACAGCCGCCAGGATAGCGATATTTATGGGCCACACTATATCTACGTAATAGTCGCGCATTTTCAGTATTTTACGGATACCGCGAAATACAGGCTGCGCTTCATGAACTTGGGCGCCTCTTCGCCGTATGAATAGCCCGCTTTCAGGTATATCTCTTTATATAATTTCCAGCTGATCCCGGCGAAGAGTATGAAACCCATTTCAGCCGAAGCGTCGAAAGCGTATATGTCGTACAATCTTTGGCCAAAAGCGACTCCGCCGTTCCACCGCAAAAAATCCGTGACCGTAAAATCCCCATTCACTATGCCGAAGTTCGCAGTATCGTGCCCTTCCATGAAACCCGCGCCGTAGCTGGCGCTCATGTAACTATCGCCGAAATAATAGATGAGCGACGGATAGACCCGATGTGTGTCATCGGTACCATAACCGCGGTAAGTATAGCCGACCTGCCAGAAGAGAGTCTTGTAAAGCTTGTGGCCGTATTCGACAATGGATTGGAATTTATACATATAATCAATATCCCATCCGAAACCTCCCTCGAGGTGGACATAGGAGTGTTTCATATTAATATAAGACCCGATATTGGCGGTGTAGTCCTTATTATCGAAACGCTCATACTGGTTGACCATCATGTAGCCGCGGATATTCCTGTGGATATAAGCTAAAGTGGTATCGACCTCGTTCCAGTGGCCGGTCCTGTTGCCCTGCATGATATTGCTCGGTTCATAGAAACAGTCGGCGTAAAACTGGTCTCTGGGCTCTTCTTTTTTCCCTGCGGCCTCTTCCATGACCGCGACAGGCGGGGTTATCCTCCTGAGCAGGCTTTCCGTATCGGCCTGGTCGACCGCGCGGGCATTGGCAGTAATAAGAACAACCGATATGCTCAGGGCAATCCTGAAAGCGAGATTGATTCTTCCGGTCACTTCTTCTCCCTGTACTTCGCGGATATCTCTATGATCCGCGTCATATTGTCGATCTCTTCCGACAGGTCCCCTTCCCCCTTAAGTATAAAACCGGAGGCATTAAAATTGGAAGCTACCGCGGCCCTCTCTTCATTGGAAAATGCCGTGGCAATAAAGACCGGTATATTCTTATCGAACGACCTGATCTCTTTCAAGACACTTAAGCCGTCGAGGCCGGGCATCATGACATCGAGAAGCACCGCGTCAGGCGACTCGCTCTTCAACAGCTCTAGCGCGCTCGTGCCGTTATTGGCGGTTATTACATCATAGCCCTTGGAGTCAAACCTCTTTTTCGCGAGGTTTAAAAAATCGGCTTCATCATCGACGATAAGCACCTTCTTTTTACGCTCTTTTGCCATATTACGCTCCGGCTCCTATTTCTTGCCAACTATATTACCGATCTCTTTAAGCAATTCTTCCGGGTCATAAGGTTTCGCTATGAAGAAATTTCCGCCGATCCTGTGCCCTTCCGCCATCTCATCTGACCTGGTAATAAGGCATGTCAGGAAAACAACGGGGATATTTTTTGTGGCAATGTCATTCTTTAGCGCGCTGCAGACCGCGGGCCCGTCCATAACCGGCATCATTATATCCAGAAGTATAAGATCCGGTTTCCGGCTCTTCGCCAGTAGCACAGCATCAGCTCCATTATCGACGGTCAGCACCTCATATCCCGCGGAAGAGAGCCTCTTCTCCAGCACCGACAGCACATCCGCCTCATCGTCGACGATCAGTATCTTCTTCTTATCCATAGCCCCCTCTTTTCGCTAAAAAAAGACCCGAATATCCGGATTACGGATATTCGGGCCCATTCAATGTATTTGACTGCGTATGCCATGATCACCCTATGAATGTAATAGCGCCTATATTTTGGCCAGTATTATATCATATAGTCCTTTATTGGCAACATATTATCGACAGAGATTGCTTCGGTCGCCCTGAGCAAAGCTAAAGGGCTCCCTCGCAATGACGGACTCACGTCATTGCGAGGAGGCCTCGGTTTCACTCTTGCCGACGCGGCAATCTAACCTCAGAACCTGGCGCGAATACCCCCGTAAGCGGAGAAGCCGGGCTCAGCGTAGCCTCGCACTTCCTGGTAATGCTTGTCCAGCAGGTTCTCTATGCGGCAATAGGCGGACAGCCATTTCAAAAGTTCATATTCTATTACGAGGTCCACTTTTGTATAAGGTTTCATCTTGTCCGTGCCTAATGTGAAATTTATGCCGTTATAATAGACGTCCGCCTCGATGAAGAGCTTCTTTACCGGAGTGAACTTACCCTTAAAGTTCAGCTGGTTCTTCGGAACCCGTAGGAGCGCCATGTCGGTAGAATAATCCCACGTCTTTGTAAAATCCATGCCTGCGGATATAACCGCCCTGCCGTCAAAAAGGTCCGCTTCGATATCCCACTCTATCCCGTAAGTCTTCGCTTTGGCGGCGTTCTGGTATGTGCTTTGCCAGGTAACGGCGTCAGTGACATATTTTATAAGGTTAGAAAACCTGTTATGGAAATAGGTGATGCCCAATTTTACCTTCTTCCCGAGCAGGTACTGGTCTAGGCCAAACTCATATGAGCGCCCCTTTTCCGGCTCCAGCGACGTGTTGCCTCCGAGGAAGAGCCAGCCCGGATTCGCGGGGGCGTACAACTGGTATAGGCTCGGCGCCTTGAAAGATGTCGCCCATACCCCCCTAAGCCTCGTCATCGTCGGAGCCATGAAGAAGCCGTCGATCTTGTACGTCGTATAGGTGCCGAACTGGGAATGGTAGTCCACGCGCATGTTCTGCGTTGAGCCCATGAGCTCTTCATAATGAATTTTATTCTGGAGGTAGAGCCCGGAATTCCTGGCAAATACCTTCGGCGCGTCGGAAACAGTCGATCTCGTCGCGTAGTATGAATCGGAGATATCCATCGCGTAATCATAGCCTATGCTGAAGGTGTCATAATCCATCAGGCGGAAATTATTCTGGTAATCGAACCTGTTGACCGTGCCTTCGTACCAGTTGCTTGTGGCGGCCTCATAATCGAAGTCCTGCCTGAAGGTATTGACATACGAATACGTAACCGAGTAGTCGTAGAAATTGAACGGCTTGTGGTTGGCGTAGACTGAATAGAGAAGAAGGTTGGACTTCCCGAGAAGGCTGTCATTATCCCGCAGTCTCGCGGTCCTGGAGCCGGGATTGTCATATTCGTTCCTGGAGTCTATGTCGCGGATGGTGAATCCTGCGGTGAGGCTGTCCGTTATATCATAGTCCGCGCGGGCCGAAAAAGACGATCTCCTGTAGGGATCCGTCTCCTGGATGTTAGGTATCGTCTTTTTATCGGCCTTGGAAATACCTTCGGTATTAAGCTGGGAAAAAGCGAAGGAGTAATGAAGGCCCTTCTCGAACCCGCCCAGATTCACGAATTCGCTCAAAGTATAATACGAACCGGCCTCTATTCCCGTCTCCAGGAAAGGCGCGTCCGGTTTCTTTGTCTGCATGCTTATGATGCCGCCCATCGCGTCGGAGCCGTATAGTGTCGACTGGGGCCCCCTCACTATCTCGACCGTCTCCATGTTATCGAGGGTAAGGTTGGCGAAATTGAAACCGCCGGACGCCGACGATGGGTCATACACTTTTATACCGTCTATGAGGAGCACTGTGTGGTTGGAGTTGGCGCCGCGTATCCTGATGTCGGCGGATCCGCCGAAAGCGCCCGTCTCCGTCAGGGCTACGCCGTTATACCCGGAGATTATATCCTTCGCGAAGAGCTTCTTCTCTTCTTCCATGTCCTTCGATGAGATCACCGATACCGAACTTGCCGAGAGCCCGGCTGACTCCGCCAGTTTGTCCGGCGAAACTACTATCCTGTCGAGATTCACCAGGCCGCCCGCTATCTTGGCGACCGGCTCGGTCACTTCCTCCACCAGGGATGAAATGGCCCCTTTCTTCTTTGCTTCCTCAGCGCCGGCGCATGCGGCATTTAAGAAAAAAATTGCCAATAAAACTGATATTACCGTCTTGAGCTGCATCTTTTCCTCCATTCGCGGATACTCCCCTGTAAGCAGGCAATCGACCGGGCTCGGGCGGTAAATAGTTAATTGTTTACCAACCCATTACCGTTGCGGGGCAGCGCTTACGAATTTCACGAAGACTTCCTTTGCCTGCCGGGCTACCTATCCTTATATTTAATATTTTTCTTATTTCTCTCTTCTTCCGGAACTACTAACACATACGGCCTCGAAGAGACCGGATTCTTCTCCACCACCACGACCGTATTATAAGCCTCTTCTATTATCTGATATGTCAGCACCTCCCCGGGGGTCCCCGTTTTATATATATTCCCGTTTTTCATTAATGTGATACGCCCGCAATATTCGCTGGCCAGGTTCAGGTCGTGCAGGACCACGACTATCGTTATGCCGAGATCCCTGTTCAGCTTCTTTATAAGGTCCATGATGACCACCTGATGCGCGATGTCGAGATGCGTCGTCGGCTCGTCCAGGAGAAGGAGCCTCGGTTCCTGCGCCAGGGCGCGCGCGATAAGGCCCAGCTGCCTCTCGCCTCCACTCATGCGGCTCATCGGCCTGTCCCTTAACCCATACGTGCCCGTAAGCTTCATGGCCTTTTCCGCGGCGGAGAGGTCCTTTGAGGTCTCCAGGAACTGGAACCTGTTAAAATAAGGAGTCCGTCCGAGCAGGACGAACTCTTCGAGCGTCATCGATCCGGCCTCCGCGCCCTGTGAAACAATGGCCATGCCGGTGGATAGCTCTTTAACCGGAATCCGCCGGATGTCCCTGCCCTCGAACATAACCGAGCCTCTTTCCGGTTTCAGGATCCGCGTTACTGCCCTGAAGAGCGTGGTCTTGCCCGAACCGTTAGGCCCGATGATACCCATGAGCTCGCCCTTTTCGACTCTCATGTTGATATCTTTAAGGCTGAACCCGCCACCGTATCCGCATGTAAGGTTATGTATATCGAGCATCATCTCTCTCCCGGAGCCGCGGCGGACTTCGTCAGGGCCCAGACAAATATGCTGCCGCCCAGTATTCCGGTAATAACTCCTACCGGAAGCTCGAGGGGAGTTATGATGGTCCTCGCCAGCGTATCACACAATATGAGAAAAACCCCTCCCGTCAGGAAAGATGCCGCGAGGACGATACGGTGGTCCTGGCCGAGAGCCATCCTTACGAGATGCGGCACAGTGAGCCCCACAAAACCTATTATGCCGGCTACGGCAACGCTCGCGCCGGTAAGAAGCGACGCCAGGAGAAAGAGCGCCAGCTTAACGCGTTCCACATTCACCCCCAGATGCGCGGCCTCTTCCTCGCCCAGGGCAAGCACATTAAGGTCCTTGCAAAATATGTAAGAGATGAACAGGCCCGTTACCGAAACGGCGAGGGCGGCCTTTATGAGCAGCCGGTTCGGCTCTTCGAGCGAGCCCATGATCCAGAAGACTATCCCGTGCAGGTCTTCCGAGCGCGACAGCGCCATTATAAGCATGACGAGCGAAGAGCATATGAAACTTATCATGACCCCCGTGAGAAGAAGCCCCTGCATCTTGAGCGCGCCTTTCTTCCTGCTTAAAAAGTATACGATCGCTATTACGAGCGCGGAACCGAGAAAACCGCAGAGAGGAAGGGATGGTATCCCGAACGGATTTTTCAGCCGCAGGATGATATTGAGGCATACGCCGAGCGCCGCGCCGCCCGAGAGCCCCAGGGTGTAGGGCTCGACGAGCGGATTGCGGAACATGCCCTGGGATATCACGCCGGCCAGGCTCAGCGCCCCGCCAATGGCAAACCCGAGCAGGATACGGGGCAAGCGTATATTAAAGAGGATGTCATATCCCGCCGTGCCCTTCCCTCCGAAGATTATTTTCAATATATCTCCTGAGCTTATGTTCACAGCGCCCACGCACAGAGAGAAGATACTCACCCCTATAAGCAGCGCGCCGAGCGCAATAAGGCAAATTGCCCACCTGAGGGCCTGTTTCCTCATGCCGATGCCTCCGCGAATAACTCCGGATGCAGGATGGAAGCTATCTCTTCCAGCATCTCGTAAAATGTCACGGGCGTCGGGCTGCAGAACCTGTAAGAATCGACTATGGCGATCCTGCCATTCCTTACGGCTTTAAGATTATTGAACGCCTCCCACGCCTTCCTCTCTTCTTCCCCCGCTATGCCCATGTTCACTATGATTATACAATCCGGATCCGCCTCGATGACCTTCTCCCTGCTGTAAGGCGCGTATGAAACTCCCGAGAGATCCCCGGCGACATTAACCCCTCCCGCCGACTCGATAATGCTGTTGGCGAATGTGCAGCCGCCGGCGGCAACGAGCGGCTTGGCGCCGACCTGGATAAACACTCTCTGCCTCGCGGCTGTGCCGGCTTTCTCCTCCACCGTTTTTACGCGTTCCCGCGCCGCCGCTGCTATATCCCGCGCCTCCTTCCCCCTGCCGACGATATCGCCCAGCTCGATAAACTGCCCGCAGAGTTCGGCAAAATCCTCCGGCTGGGGGACGATCTTCACTTCTATGCCGAGGCGCCTGAGGCTCTCGACGGCTTTGGGATCCGCCAGAGGCGTAGCTATGACGACGTCGGGCTTGAGATCGATAATCTTCTCAAGGTTCGCCTCCTTTATAGTGCCCACCTTCTCTATCTGTCCGGCTTCGTCGGGCCTCATACAATAGGTTGTGACGCCCACGATCCTGCTTCCGGAGCCGAGAAGGTAAAGCTCTTCCGTGATCGAAGGGGCAAGCGATACTATCCTTTCCGGCGCGGGAAATCTCTCCGGATAGAAACGCCTCGCGAGCATTCCGACTGTCTTGTCTATACGCGTATTGGGATGGCATATATGGTCGCATGAAATGGACATGAGCCGTCCATTCCCGGCGGCCCTCAGATCATTCCATCCCGGCTCTTTCATGAAAGCGTCAATAGCCGCCTTCTCGTCATCACGATTAAATATTATGATATCCGGATCTTTAGCTTTCACGCGCTCCAGCGTGACAATGGGATACGCCTCGTCGATATCCTCGAAGACGTTTATTCCGCCCGCCCTCTTTACCATATCGCTCTGGAAGGACCTGCCGCCGATAACCATACCGTTTGTGGACATAAGCCGCAGGCATTTAAGCCTCTTCTCTTCCGGGATATCGCCATAGGCGCCGGCTATCTTCTTAAGATTCTCCCTGCAGCGCGCGACGATATCGCGGGCTGTTCCCGACGAGCCGGTAAGTTCTCCGACGGCCAGAATCTGTTCCAGCGTCTCATCCACGGTCTCCGGGCAGAATACGAAAGCCGCTATCTTCCTCTTATCCATCTCCGCGGCAAGCGGTTTCTGCAATCCGCCGAAGGCTACTACCAGGTCCGGCTTCAGCGCCTCTATCTTTTTGGCCATATCCTTATCCGTCCAGCCGCCAAGGACGGTTTTTCCCGTCACGTCACAGGTCTTCGCGCAATGCGACGTGACCGCGATGACTTTATCTTTTAAGCCCAGGTCATAGAGCGTCTCCGTATTGGTGGGGACGGTCGATACGATCTTTTCCGGGGCCTTATTTAATGTAACCTTCCTGCCAAGGCCGTCGGTTACTGTCACGGCGGCCGATGACATAATAACCGCCAGCGAAAGGAACGCTATTCCGGCGCATGAAACGCGAAACTTTATCGAATTCATACTGCTATGCTCCTTTCAAGACTATCTTACGTAAATATCCCATGTCTATATTATCGCGCACCAGCGCGCTCAGCTTGTCGATCTGGCCGTCGGGATCGTGCTTCCGCCTTCCGCCCGCGGCGGCCCATCCTTTGCGCCGCCTGATGCCGTTTAAGAAATCCCTGCGAAACGCGTCATTATCGAATATGCCGTGCACATACGTGCCCCAGCATCTTCCGTCGGCGCTTCCGGCGCCGTCGAGCCTGGCGGACGGCCTGTTCCTGAATTCGGTTATCTTCACCGCGGCCGACGCGCCGCGGCCTATCTTAGTCCTGCCGTGATGGATCTCGTAGCCGGTTATCTCCATGCCGGAGGAGAGGAAGCGCCCTTTTACCTGAGAGAGCACTTTTTCTTCGCCCATCGCGGTGCTTATGGGAAGCATGCCCAATCCTTCCGTCTCTTTATTCCCGGATTCCACTCCGCCCGTGTCCCGTATAGCCCTGCCCAGCATCTGATAGCCGCCGCATATTCCCACTATGACCGCCGATCGTTGACGGTTGACGGTTGACAGTTTGCGCGCGAGGCCGCTCTTCTTAAGCCAGGCCATGTCTCCTATAGTGTTCTTCGTCCCGGGCAGGATGATAACATCGGCGCCGTTGAGGCCGCGGCAGTCACGGGTGTACACCAGCGAAACATCCTCTTCCTGTTCGAGAGCGTCAAAGTCGTCGAAGTTCGACATATGCGGCAGGGCCGCTACGGCTATCTTTATCTTACGCGCGTCAAAGGCGCCTTCCCTGGATTCTACCGGCAGGCTGTCCTCTTCCGGAAGTTTTATATCATGATAATAAGGGATCACTCCCAGGACCTTTATGCCCGTACGGTCTTCCAGGAATCTCAATCCCGGCATGAGAAGCCTCTTATCCCCCCGGAACTTATTTATGATGAAGCCCTTCACCATCCTTCGCTCTCCGGGGTCGAGAAGTTCGAGGGTCCCGATAAGCCAGGCGAAAACCCCTCCCTTATCGATGTCTCCGACAAGAATAACGGGGGCGCTGGCAAGGGCGGCGATCTTCATATTGACCATGTCGTGGCTCTTCAGGTTTACCTCCGCCGGCGAGCCGGCGCCTTCTATCACCACAATGTCGTTTTCGCCTGATAACTTATCGAGAGATTCCTTAACCTTGCCAAATACAGTTTTCTTAAAACGCTTATATTCGTATACGGACATATTTTTTACGGGCCTGCCCCGCAATATTATCTGCGCCCTGCGGTCGGATGAGGGCTTTATAAGGACCGGGTTCATATGGACAGTCGGCTTCTTCCCGCAGGCAAGCGCCTGTGTGGCCTGGGCCCTGCCTATCTCTCCGCCGTCCGCGGTCACGAAAGAGTTAAGTGCCATGTTCTGCGCCTTGAACGGGGCCACGTTAAAACCGTCCTGCAGAAAGATGCGGCACAGCGCCGAGACGAGGACGCTCTTACCCACGCCCGAGCCGGTTCCTTGCACCATTACAGCCTTAGCTCGTTTCATCTTAATATGTCCTTAAGCGCTCTTACCAGAATGGTATTCTCATGCCGCGTCCTCACGGCTACCCTTATGAACCGCCTACCCAGGCCGCGGAAATTTCCGCAATCCCTCACCATGATGCCTTTCTTTAACAGCTCTTCGCGCAGGCGGCGCGAAGCGAGGCCTCTCTTCTCTATCCTGACAAGGATATAGTTCACTGCCGACGGAAAAACTTTAAGCGCGTCTATCCGCGAAAGTGCGCCTGAGAGATAATTTCTCTGACTCTTCACAAGGAAGCGGGTATTGTCATAATACGCCCTGTCACCCAGCATTCTCGCGGAGACCATCTGGGCCAATACATTGACGCTCCAGGGCGCCTGATGCGACTTAAGGGAGCGCACTATGTCCTTATTGGCGACCAGGTATCCGGCCCGAAGGCCGGGAAGCGCGAAGAACTTCGTGAAAGTCCTTAAGACTATCACTTTCTCTGAACGTACCGCCCTGTGTATCATCGTGTGGGCCGATTCATGCGCGGCAAAATCCATAAAGGCCTCATCGACAACTACCGTCCCGGCCGGCAGGGCATCTATCTTTATTTCTTTATCCGCGATAAAATTACCCGTGGGATTATTCGGGTTCGAGAAGAAGAATATATCCGACGGTGTAACCCGCGCCGTATCGAGCCGGAATCCCCCCGAAGAGGCCAGCTTTAAAAAATCCGGCCTTACGCCTGCGCATCTGAGAGCCCTCTCGTATTCCGAAAAGTCCGGCGCTGTGATAAGGGCCGTTTTAGGCTTCAGGGCTGTGACGATAAGGTAGATGAGCTCTATGGACCCGTTGCCGGCGAGGACGTTCTCCCTGCTTATACCCCAATGCCGCGCGATCTTTCCCGTCAGGTCCACCGCTTCGGGATCGGGGTAATGAAGGATGCTCTTAAGATTGCCGCTTATCAATCCTTTGACATAAGGCGGCAGGCCGAGCGGATTTATGCTGGCGCTGAAGTCCAGGATGTTTTCTCCCGGCCGCCTCCGGGCCTCATATATATTTCCGCCGTGCTCAAATTTTATATCAGGCATTTGTACAATATTCCTGTCAGGACCATAAGAAATGACGCTATAAGGCTGATATTCACGGCCCTGCCGATCATGGAGGCGGCCGGCTTTCTCCTATCCTTCCCCAGGAACGGCTTGACGGAGGCTTTGCCGTCATACGACCAGGCGCCGCCGAGGCGTATCCCAAGGGCGCCGGCCATCGCCGCTTCACATATCCCGCTGTTCGGGGAAGGATGTTTCCTGCCGTCGGCAAGCATCACCCTGAACGCCGCGCCGAAACCGTCGCCCGCCATCGACGAGGCCGCCGATATCAGCAATCCGCCCAAACGGGCCGGGATGAAATTGGCCGCATCGTCGAGCCTGGCCGCGAACCATCCGAAATAACGGTACTTCTCGTTTTTATACCCTACCATCGAGTCGAGGGTGCTGACGGCTTTATAAGCCACGGCCGCGACAGGCCCGCCGAGGATGAGGTAGAATAGCGGCGCGATTATGCCATCACCCGTATTCTCGGCTACGCTCTCTACCGCGGAGACCACTATCTTCTCTTCGTCTAGATCAGCCGTATGCCTCGAGACGATACTCGACAAGGCTGCCCTCGCGCCCTCAATGGAGCCTTCCTTGAGCCGGCTCTCCACCGCTTTCGCGTGGACACCCAGATCTTTCACCGCCAGTGTGGTATAGGCCGCGTATATCCATGCCGCATACCCTAATACGGGATTTATCTTCCCCGCTGCGGTTATAAAAAGGAAAGCGCAGGCGGCGCTTACTCCTATCACGGTTAAAGACATTGCCGTTCCCTTCAGGCGCTGTAATTGCGGCGAGCCGCGGCGCAGCTTTTCATCCATAAATTTTATAAGAGCTCCCATCCACCTGACAGGATGCGGAAGCCATCCGGGATCGCCTAATACGAGATCCGCCGCGTAAGAGGCCGCAAATAAGAAGTTGCAATATTTAATCATGAACCACCTCTCGCGTCATTGCGAGGAGTCTCGCCGCCGAAGGCGGCGGACGACGCGGCAATCTAAGCAAGGGCAAACAGAAGTACGGCGGTTTCCGCGATCTCATTGGCCGCGCCTATGGTATCCCCTGTCATTCCGCCTATCTTTTTCTTCACATACCATGTAAAAAGGAGCACCGCGGCCGATGAACTGATGAATACGATGGCACCTTTTATGCCCATCGTAAGCCAGAATACCGCCAGCGTGAATACGGCCCCTATCAGGATATCGGCCGCTTTCGCGCGGCCTATAAAATGTTTGGCCTTGCCCTCATCACGGGCGTAAACGGAGGCGAAACAGGCGAGCTCCTGGGACCACCTGCCGAATACCGTTGATGCTGTCAGGATCTTCCACATATTCTCCGGATGGATGCTGGCGAGAGCCGCGAATTTAAAGATAAGAATGATTACAATACCGGCGGCGCCCATCGTCCCGATGCGGCTGTCCCGCATTATCTTCAGGATATCTTCCTTCGGACGGTTACCGTAAAAACCGTCGCATGTATCGGCAAACCCGTCGAGATGAATCCCGCCCGTTATCCACACCCACGCGGC
>JAFGRN010000071.1 GCA_016935115.1 Candidatus Omnitrophota bacterium
CGTGCACATTCGCTGTGAAAAAATCTTGATGGCCAGTCAACCCGGACTGACAGCAAACTCTTGACAGGTTTGCCTGGCCTTGCTAAACCGCCTATAGGTATCAAGATTTTTTGACAGTCGCTCCAGGTGGGTCGCCTTGGTCACTTCCACCTGAAGCTGATAGCCGAAAAATCCCTCTCGTGAGGGAGGGGCAAAAATATCGTAGTGGGTGACGCGAGGTACCCTTGAGGCATAAGGCGCGAAGTAATGGGATGGGGTCAATATAGCTACGCGCCCAGGCTAACCACGGGATTGTAAACCCCATACGAGCGCCAAGACGAAAGGGCACCTCGCGGCAGGACCCGGAGGATATTTTTGCCAGGTGACAGAAGGCAGTTGGTTTGGAGTCGCCCTATTTGATATTTTCAGTGCGAACATAACGAGGATTATGGCTTAGCTGGTGGGCGCAAGGTCACTTCCGTAGTAATTGATGCCGAAAGATCTCTGTGATGAGCGATTATGAGTAATACAGTAAAAGAGAAACACATATTTACAGTATCCGAGCTGACGAAGTATCTGCGGCAGATACTGGAGAACTCGTTTCCCGCGGTATGGGTCGAGGGCGAAATATCGAACTTCCTCCGCCACTCGTCGGGACACATGTACTTCAGCCTGAAGGACGCCGGTTCGGTCATCCCGTGCGCGATGTTCAAGCGGTCGAACGAAAAACTGAAGTTTGAGCTGAAGAACGGCCTCAAGGTCATAGCCTTCGGAAAGGTCTCGGTTTACGAGCCGCGGGGCAGTTACCAGCTCATAATCGAGGAGATGGAGCCGAAGGGCATAGGCGCGCTGCAGCTGCAGTTCCAGCAGCTTAAAGAGAGACTCGCCAGGGAAGGGCTCTTCGATCCGTCGCACAAGGTGCCGATACCGCATCTGCCAACCAGGATAGGTGTCGTAACCAGCCCGACGGGCGCCGCGATACGCGACATATTGAATATAGCAAGGCGCAGGTTCTCAAACGTGGAGATCCTTATCTACCCGGTGCGCGTGCAGGGTGACGGTTCGAAAGACGAGATCGCCGCGGCGGTCAGGCACTTCAATAAGCTCAATAATATCGATGTGATGATAGTGGGCCGCGGTGGGGGATCGCTCGAGGACCTGTGGGCGTTTAATGAAGAGGTGGTCGCGCGCGCCATATATGATTCCGGTATTCCGGTTATAAGCGCCGTCGGGCATGAGATAGACTTTACAATAGCCGATTTTGTCGCCGACCTGCGCGCTCCGACGCCGTCGGCGGCGGCGGAACTTGTCATACCCCGCAAGGATGACCTCGTCAGCGGCATAGAGGCGAACAGGGAGAGGCTCAAGAATGCGCTTGTAAATATTCTGGACAGTATGACAGAGAGACTCGGCAGGCTCAGGGAGAGCTACGCCCTCAAACAGCCGCTTAAGATGGTCGAACAATATGAGCAGATGATAGACGATTTTCGCAAGGACATGGCGATCCGCATAGATCACCTGGTGAAGATGCGTGGCGAAAATTTCAACCTGCTGTCGCAGAAGCTTGAAGTATTGAGCCCATTATCGATATTGAACCGCGGATACAGTGTTACCGCGAGGATCTCCGATGGTAAAATTGTAAAAGATATTAGTGAAATAAAGGTCGGAGATGATGTTGAGACAAAGCTGGGCAAGGGGAAATTTATTAGCAGGATAGAAAAAATAATATAGCGGCTCACGGCCTGCGTTTCGTCTTACGATATACGAATAACGAGCGGCGAACGACCGGATTGAGTTTGCGGGGAGAAAAAATGGCTGAGATGAAATTCGAAGAAGCTCTGAAGAAGCTGGAGAAGATAGTCGGGGAGCTCGAAGGCGGTGACTTGCCGCTTGACGAGGCGCTTGAGAAATATGAGGAAGGCATCAGGCTCTCAAAGACCTGCGCGAAGAAGCTGGAAGCCGCGAAGAAAAAAGTAGAGATGCTTATTAAGAACGAGGACGGTTCCGTAGAGATCAGAGAGTTCGACGAGAAAGCGGCCCGGGAAGATGAAAAACCGCAGGGTGAGCCGAGGAGTAATCCAAAAGCGAGATTGCCGCGTCGGCAGGAGTGAGGCAATAGCCTCCTCGCAATGACGAGTCACGTAGTTGACGGTTGACAGATGATAAATATTGAAACGCATTTAAAGAGGTCGCGCGCGCTTATTGACAAGGCGCTCGACAGGTATCTGCCTCCAGCTGAGGTTGAACCAAAACGCATACATGGTGCCATGCGGTATGGGGTATTTTCCGGCGGGAAGCGGATACGCCCGATAATAGCGCTGGAAGCCTGCAGGGCGTCATGCCATGCGACACTTCCCGCGGGTGATATCCGGCTTAAGAATGCGCTTGCCGCAGGGTGCGCAGTCGAGATCGTGCATGCATATTCGCTGATGCATGACGATCTTCCCTCGATGGATAATGACGATTTCAGGCGCGGCAAGCCAACAGCCCATAAGGTATTCGGCGAGGCTGGAGCGATCCTTGCCGGAGACGCGTTATTGACTCTGGCCTTCAATATTCTCGCCTCGCGCCTCGAGGCGGAAAAAGCCGCCATTGCCGTAAAAGAACTGTCAGAGGCTTCCGGCACATACGGCATGGCCGGAGGACAGGCTCTCGATATTTTTTTTAAGGGCAAAGTTATAGGCGTAACCGCGCGAAAAAAGATCAATAGGATGAAGACGGCAAGGCTTTTCCGCGCGTCTGCAAAACTGGGAGCGATGATGGCGGGCGCGCCGGACGGCAGGATAAGGGCCATGGCAGAATTCGGGGAGACGCTCGGCATTGCGTTCCAGTCGATAGATGACATTATGGACGGTGAGGGCGCTTCTTCGGCCATTGCCGAAAGAGCGACCCTGAAAGCCGTAAACTCGCTAAGAACATTCGGCAAAAAAGCGGATATGCTGAAAGCGATAGCGTATCATATGCTCAAGAGGCGCAATTAGATGCCAGAAATTCTTAAAAATATAAAGAGCCCGGTCGATCTTCGTAAATTGAGGATGGAGCAGCTGCCCGCCCTCGCCGATGAGATCAGGAAAGAGATCCTGGATACGGTCTCGAAGACAGGGGGGCATCTCGCCTCAAGCCTCGGCGCCGTCGAGCTTGCCATAGCCGTGCATTATGTTTTCGCTACGCCGCGGGATAAAGTAATCTGGGATGTCGGCCACCAGACATACGCGCACAAACTCCTTACGGGCAGGGCCGGCAGATTCAGGACGCTGCGCCAGCTTGGCGGGATCAGCGGTTTCCCGAACAGGGACGAGAGCCCGGAGTATGACCTTTTTACCAGCGGGCACGCCTCGACGTCGATATCTACGGCGCTAGGGCTCGTGGCGGCGCGCGATCTTAAAAAGACGAGCGAGAAAGTGATAGCGGTAATAGGCGACGCGTCGCTTGGCGGCGGGATGGCATTCGAGGCCCTCAACCATGTCGGCCACGCCCAGAAAGACATGATAGTCATTCTTAATGATAACGAACTTTCCATATCACACAGCGTCGGAGCGCTCAGTAAATACTTAAACAGGATAATATCCGGCCCGGCCTATAATAAGATAAGGAAAGATGTGGAGAAGCTGGTAAAACGCATACCGCGTTTCGGATTTCGCGCTTACCGCGCGGCCCGGAAACTCGAGGAGGGCCTGAAGAACCTGCTCATTCCCGGCATGCTCTTCGAGGAGATGGGCTTCAGGTATTTCGGGCCGATAGACGGGAACAATCTCCAGCAGCTCATATGGATATTGAATAACCTTAAGGACCTTAGGGAACCGATACTTATACACGTCCTGACCAAAAAGGGAAAAGGATACGAGCTCGCCGAAGGCAAGCCGGAGACATTCCACGGGACCGGCCCGTTCGACCTCTCGGCAGGGGATAGGCTCTTGTCCGGCGCCGCGCCGGATACGTTTACCGCGGCATTCCGCGACAAGATTGCCGAGCTCGGAACCCGTGATCCAGCCATAATAGGCATAACAGCCGCCATGGCGGACGGAACCGGATTCGACAGGTTTGCCCGGGAGTTTCCGGAACGGTTCTTTGATGTGGGAATAGCAGAAGAGCATGCCGTTGGTTTCGGCGCGGGGTTGGCCCGTGGTGGGTTTAAGCCGGTCGTGGCGGTCTATTCCACATTCATGCAGCGCGGCTACGATCAGATAGTGCACGATGTATGCTTACAGCGCCTGCCCGTGACATTCTGCCTCGACAGAGCCGGAATTGTCGGTGAAGACGGGCCCACGCACCACGGGATGTTCGATATACCGTATTTAAGGCACATACCGGGCCTGACCTTCATGGCGCCTTCTACGCCCGCCGAACTTGCGGCTATGCTTGAGTTTTCCGTCGGGCTTGATGGGCCGTGCGCGATCCGTTATCCGAAAGGGAAAAGCGCGCTTAACAGGATTCCGGAGCTTCCGATAAAGATGGGCCGCGCCGAGACCATTAAGCCCGGCAAAGATATCGTTATAATTTCGATAGGCAGTATGGCTGACATGGCGGTGCGCACAGCAGCGCTTCTTGCGGATAAAGGCATTGATGCCATGGTAATCAATGCCAGGTTTATAAAACCGCTCGATGAGGAGACCCTGCTTGGCGCATTGAGCACGGTGAAGAAAGCCGTTACGCTGGAGGACGGGGTATTGGACGGAGGATTTGGCTCCGCCGTTCTGGAACTGGCAGAACGCGCGCATATACCGGGCATCAGGCTTAAAAGATTAGGTTTTCCGGACAGGTTCATCGAACACGGCCGTCGGGATGAGCTCTTTTCAAAGTATAACTTGACACCCCAGGCTATTTGCGATGTAATTATACAAGAGGTAAGTTATGGCAAAAATCAAGGTCAATAAATCCAGGTGCAAAGGTTGTTACCTGTGCGTGGTAAACTGCCCCAACGGACTTATCAAGATCGATAAAGACCTGAATATAAAGGGTATCAAGGCCGTTTATTATTCGGGCACAAGGTGTACAGGATGCGGCATGTGCGCCCTGATATGCCCCGACGGCGCCATTAAAGTGATAAAATAGATATGACTAAAAAACTATTGATGTGCGGAAATGAGGCCTGCGGCGAAGGGGCTATCCTTGCCGGATGTAAATTCTATGCGGGTTATCCGATAACTCCGCAAAACGAGCTTACGGCATACATGGCAAAACGCATGTATGAAACAGGTGGTTCTTTTATACAGGCGGAGTCGGAACTGGCTGCCGTCAATATGGTATTCGGCGCGGCCGCGGCCGGAGCAAGGGCCATGACTTCCTCATCGAGTCCCGGGGTGAGCCTGAAGCAGGAGGGCATCTCGTATCTCGCGGCGTGTGAAATTCCGGCCGTAATAGTTAATATGCAGAGGGGCGGCCCCGGCCTTGGCAACATAGGCCCATCGCAGGCGGATTATTTTCAGGCCGTAAAAGGCGGCGGCCACGGGGACTACAGGCTGATAGTGCTGGCTCCGGCCTCGGCGCAGGAGATGCTCGATCTCACATTTTTAGCATTCGACCTTGCGGATAAATACAGGACTCCGTCGTTCATACTTGGCGACGGGCTGCTCGGCCAGATGATGGAACCGATTACCATACCATCGAAACTGCAGCCAAAGGAATATCAGAAACCGTGGGCACTTACAGGGTGTAAGGGAAGAAAGCCCAATATCCTGCGCTCGCTTCTTCTTGGCGACGGAGCCCTGGAAGAGCATAATAAAAAATTACAACTTAAATTTGCCGCAATAAAAGACGCCGAAGTCCACTGCCAGTGCTTTAATACAAAAGACGCGGATATAATAATTGTTGCTTACGGTTCCGTCGCCAGGATATCGAAAGCGGCTATGGAGGCCGCAAGGGCAAAAGGCATAAAGGTAGGCCTGATACGGCCGATAACCCTCTGGCCCTTCCCAGAAAAAATTATCGAGGCCGCGGCGCGGACCGCCAAAAAATTCCTGGTCGTAGAGATGAGCGCCGGACAGATGGTTGAAGATGTGCGCTTAGCCGTCGGTGACAAGGCCAAAGTATCATTCTACGGCAGGATGGGCGGCGGCGTGCCGGATGACAAAGAGATATTACGCGAGATAGAAACGCTTATATGAAGAAACTCAGGAACCGACAGACCGGCAAACCGGCAAACAACGGCCCGGCGCCATTATGCTCTCACAGCCTGCGCGATGTGGAGAACCACTACTGCGCCGGCTGCGGCCACGGAATAATACACAGGCTTGTCTGTGAAGCTATCGATGAGCTCAGTATCCGTGAACGCGTGATCGGCGTGGCGCCCGTAGGATGCGCCGTCATAGCTTATGACTATTGGGATTTCGACGTCACCGAGGCCGCGCACGGCAGGACGCCGGCGGTAGCTACTGGGATAAAACGCGTAAGGCCGAATAATATAGTATTCACATATCAGGGAGACGGAGACCTGGCCGCTATAGGCACCGCGGAGATCATTCATGCCGCGAATCGGGGTGAAAATATCACGGTAGTGTTTGTCAATAACGGAGTGTACGGCATGACGGGCGGCCAGATGGCCCCGACGACACTCGCGGGGCAGAAGACTGCTACTACGATACATGGCAGATCCCTGCGCCGCGAAGGGTATCCGCTGAAGATACTCGAAATGCTTTCCGTTTTGCCGGGCACGAAATACGCGGAAAGAGTTGCGGTTAATTCAGCCCATGAGGTCTTGCGGGCGAAGCGGGCTATCTTAAAGGCATTCAAGATGCAGATGGAGGGAAAAGGTTTTTCAATAGTCGAGGTCCTTTCGATGTGCCCGACGTACTGGGGAATGACTCCGATACAGGCCGCCGATAGGATAAAGAACGAGGTTGCCACATTCTATCCGCTTGGCGTTATAAAGAGCTGTTAGGCATCCGCCGATAGGGCTAATAAAGGGCAGTAATGAAGAAAAAAACAAACAGACAGACAGAGGAGATACTCTCCGCCGGATTCGGCGGCCAGGGGATAATGTTCATGGGCAAGCTCTTCGCGGCGGCGGGGCTCGCGGCCGGCCGGTTTGTGACATGGATGCCGTCGTATGGCGCGGAGGTCCGCGGCGGGACGGCTTACTCGATGGCGAAGATATCGAAAGAAGAGATAGCCAGCTGTGTTATCGGCAATCCTACCATACTTATCGTCATGAATAAGCCGTCTCTTTTGAAATATGAGAACAGCGTAGCGCCCGGAGGAGTCCTGATAGTCAATAAATCGATGGTGGACGAACTTCCCAGGAGGAAGGATATAAAAGTCGTAAATATCCCCATGACAGAGATCGCGTTGAAGCTCGGCAATGTCAAATGCGCGAATATGATCGCCGTTGGGGCCGTGATCAAGCGCTCGAAAACGATAACCCTGCGCAACGTCCTTTCCGCCCTGAAAGAATCCTTAAAGGGCAAAGAAGACCTCTTTCAGCTCAATAAGAGCGCTGTTGAAAAGGGATACAGGCTGTAAATGTCAAACGATAATACCCCTGCCAAAAACGCGATCAGAGTCAGGTTTGCCCCCAGTCCGACGGGATTTCTCCATATAGGAAGCGCCCGCACCGCGTTATTTAACTGGATATTCGCGCGCCATTACGGCGGCACATTCCTCCTGCGCATAGAAGATACGGACCTCACGAGAAGCGAGGCGCGGTTTCTCGACGAGATAATGACCGACCTTAAGTGGCTCGGCATAAACTGGGACGAAGAACCCATTCACCAGTCGAAGCGCTTCGACGTCTACCGCGCCTCAGCCGAAGAGCTGGTAAAAGCGGGCAGGGGATACCGCGAGGGCGAGGCGTATATATTTAAAATGCCCGGGGCCCGTGTGATAGAAGTCAATGACATGATACACGGGAAAGTATCCTTTAACACCAATGACATAAAAGACCAGGTAATGATAAAGTCGGACGGTTCCCCGGCATACAATTTCTGCTGTGTCGTCGACGATGCTTACCTTAAGGTTACGCATATCATAAGAGGCGACGACCACCTCTCTAATACTCCGAAACAGATTCTCTTTTACGAAGCGCTGGGCCTGAAGGCGCCGGAGTTTGGCCATATGCCTCTTATAATGGGCGCGGATGGGGCCAAGCTCTCGAAACGCCACGGAGGAGTCTCCGTTGAGGAATACAAGCGGGAAGGCTACCTGCCCGAGGCGCTCGTCAATTATCTTCTTCTCCTGGGCTGGTCGCCCGGAGATAACCGCGAGATCATGTCGCTCGACGAGGCCGTGAAGATATTCGATTCTAAAAACATGAACAGTGTCCAGGCAAAATTTGACCTGCAAAAACTGAGATGGATGAACGGGGAGTACATTGCCAAAAAAGGATCCGGAGAACTTTTACCGCTTATAAAGGAACAGCTGAAAGTTTCCGGCAGGGGCGAGGGAGTTTCCGAAGAGCTATTATTGAAATTGACAGACCTCTACAAGATCAGGATGAAGACATTGGCCGAATTTGTCCCGGCCACTGACCATTTCTTCGGCGACAACTATTCGATAGACGAGAAGGCCGTTGAGAAACACCTCAAGCCCGCCGAGAGCAAGGCGATACTGCGCGAATTTACCGATAGGATCGAGAAAGCGGGCAATTTCTCCGCCGCATCTCTCGAGGAGATGTGCCGGGCGATGGCAGAAGAGAAGAAAATAAAAGCAGGGCAGATAATACATCCTACCCGCGTGGCAATAAGCGGCAAGACCACAGGCGCTGGTTTATTCGAGATGATGGAGGTATTGGGTAAGGCCAAAGTGGTAGAGCGCATGCGCAAAGCCGCATCTTAAAACCTATGGAAACCGCAAATACAAAAAATTTCATCCGGGAAATAATCGACGAACATAACCGCTCGGGCAGGTTCGGAGCGAAAGTGCACACGCGTTTTCCGCCGGAGCCGAACGGCTACCTCCATATTGGCCACGCGAAAGCCATATGCATCAATTTCGGAATAGCGCGCGATTATAAAGGCCTCTGCAACCTCCGCATGGATGACACGAATCCTGAAAAAGAGGAGATGGAGTATGTGGATTCGATCATAGAGGACGTGAAGTGGCTGGGGTTTGACTGGCAGGACAGATTATTCTACGCCTCGGACTATTTCGATAAGATCTACGAATGCGCGATCCAACTGGTGAAATTGGGCAGGGCATACGTAGATGACCTTACGGCGGACCAGATTCGCGAGTACCGCGGCACGCTTACGCAGCCCGGGAAAAATTCACCGTATCGCGACAGGCCCGTGGAAGAGAACCTCAGCCTATTTACGCGGATGAGGAATGGCGAGTTTCCCGACGGAAGCCGTGTCCTTCGCGCGAAGATCGACATGGCGAGCCCGCACATCGTAATGCGCGACCCGGTCATCTATCGCATTAAACGCGCGCACCACCACCGCACGCTCGACAAGTGGTGCATATATCCGATGTACGATTTCGCGCACTGCATAAGCGATTCCATAGAGGGCATAACACATTCGATCTGCACTCTCGAATTCGAGAATAACAGGCCGCTCTATGACTGGTTTCTCGACGCGCTCGGCATGCATCACCCCCAGCAGATCGAATTCGCGCGCCTTAACCTGAGCAACACGGTCCTTAGTAAGCGCAAACTTCTCCAGCTCGTCAGGGAGAAGCTCGTCGACGGCTGGAATGACCCCAGGATGCCCACGCTCTCGGGCCTGCGCTGCCGCGGTTACACGCCGCAATCGATAAGGAACTTCTGCGATTCTATCGGAGTGGCGAAGATGGATTCCATTGTCGATATCAATGTGCTGGAGAATTCCATCCGCGAAGAGCTTAATAAGACCGCTCCGCGGGCAATGGCCGTGCTTAAGCCCCTTAAAGTCGTCATAACCAATTATCCCGAAGGTAAGTCCGAGGAGCTCGATGCAGTAAACAATCCCGAGGATCCTACCGCCGGCACGAGGAAGGTGCCATTTGGCCGCGAGCTATATATCGAGAGAGACGATTTTCGCGAAGTACCGCCACCGAAATTCTACAGGCTCTCGCCCGGCAAGGAAGTGCGGTTGAGATACGCTTATTTTATAACCTGTACAGAAGTCGTGAAAGATCCTGTTATCGGCGAAGTGACCGAGGTCCGCTGTACGTATGACCCCGCTACGAAGGGAGGCGATTCTCCCGACGCTCGAAAGGTGAAAGCTACGCTCCACTGGGTGAGCGCCGCGCATGCCATCGATGCCGAAGTGCGGCTCTACGACATGCTCTTCACAAACCGTAATCCCAACGATGTACCGGAAGGCGCGGACTTTAAGGCGAACCTCAATCCAGGGTCACTTGAAACACTGCCGGCATGCAAGCTGGAGCCGTCGCTGGGCGGCGCGAAGCCGGGAGCGCGGTACCAATTTGAGAGGCTCGGGTATTTTTACATAGATCCGGTCGCGTCAAAAGACGGTAAAAGAGTATTCAATAGGATCGTTTCGCTGAAGGATACCTGGGCGAAGGTTGAGAAGAGAACGGCCCGATAATCGTTGAAAAACTGGCGGTGGTAGGATAGAATTTAAAGCGGCTTTAGCAATTTTTGACGGGTAGTGTAACGGTAGCACAGCAGATTCTGGATCTGCTTGTCTAGGTTCAAATCCTAGCCCGTCAGCCAACTCAATCTAAGTCAGTATGTGCTGTAGCTAGGATTTGAAGCGGATGAGCGCCGAGCGAAGCGAGGAAAATCGCTATGCGCGACAGCCCTTCGACGTAGCTCAGGGTGGTTCGAAGGATGGTGAGCAATGTCGAACCACGAAGAAGCTGGCGACGGAGCCGAGCTCTGCGAGGCAAAGTCGCCGAATCCTAGCCCGTCAGCCATTCTGCTTCGCTGCGGCAGTCAAACCGTAATGAAGCTTCGCAGGAATGCCCCTATGAAGCTTCGGCTAGTTTGAGACTAGCAGCGAAGTAGGCAATTTACCGTTGCAATTTCGTTCTTTTAGTCTATAATGTAAGTCCTTTTCGTATTTATGTGATTTGTGCGCGGGTGGTGGAATTGGCAGACACGACAGTTTGAGGGGCTGTTGGGGCAACCCATGCAGGTTCAAGTCCTGTCCCGCGCACCACTTTTCTTGGCAGCAGGAATTATATGAAGATTGAGGAAAAGAGGCTTACAGAATATAACAGGTTTAAGCACGAAGATGCTGTATCAAGAAAAAGAAACATATTCGATGCGGCACTTAACGATATAAACAGATTGTCAAAGCATGATCTGAAGCTGGTCGGGATCGCTTTATACTGGGCGGAAGGATATAAAACCGATCGCGCCAAAGACGTTGAGATAGTTAATTCGGATCCGGCCATGATAAGGCTGATGATGAAATGGTTTAGGGAAGTATGCAACGTTCCTGAGCACAAATTTAAGGTCAGAATACAAATTCACGATGCGTTGCGCACAGATGAAGGCATTAGATTCTGGTCTTTGAATACAGGGATACCGCTAGCCCAGTTTACCAAGCCATATATAAAGACAAGCCCATCCAGCAAAGGAAAAGCCGGTAATAGACATCTTCATGGAGTCTGTCACATAAGAATTGCTGATACCAAGCTCCTGGCTCAAATCAAGGGCTGGATAGAAGGTTTAAGTGGCGCTATAGTCTAGCCCGGTTTAGGACGTCGCCCTCTCACGGCGAAGACACGGGTTCGAATCCCGTTAGCGCTACCATTACACCCAAGATCGTCATGGATTATCCATGGCGATCTTTTGTTTTAAGCATGTAAAGGCAATAGAAACTCAGGTTAAACATGAAAAAGACAGCTCTCTTTCTATTGACTTAACGTATGATGGTAGGTATACTTTATAATGGAAAGGGTAAAGTATATATTGATTATAAAACGAAATGGGTTTTATAACCTAAAAGGTGTATCATGAAAACCTACATTAAGATCGTACTAATACTGGCTCTAGCGATAACGAGCTCAATCAGTTTCGCATATGCTGAGGACTGGTTCGA
>JAFGRN010000072.1 GCA_016935115.1 Candidatus Omnitrophota bacterium
GCAGGGGACAGGTCTGAAGCTAAAAATGGGGACAGGTCTGAAGCTAATTTTGAAAACGTCCCTGATTCTACTATTGTAAACCACAATAGCCAAAGTGGTTGACGATTCCGGCCTTATACGGTATTATTGTGCGTATGAAGGATCAGGATATAAATAAATTGCTTAAACTTCCGCTCGCCGAGCTCATGGCATTGGCCGACGGTATCCGGCGCCGGACTACGGGCGATACGCTGGAATTATGCGGTATAATGAACGCAAAGTCCGGCCTCTGCGGCGAGGATTGCAAGTTCTGCGCGCAGTCTTCGTGCCACTCTACTTCAGCGGAAGCCTATCCGTTAAAGAGAACGGAGGAGATCCTGGAGCGCGCCTCCCGCGCCAGAGACATCGGAGCCGGGAGGTTCGGGATCGTTACCAGCGGCAATGCGCTGATGAAAGAAGATCTCGAAGCTATCGCAAGGGCAATAACGAGGATAAAGAAGGAGATAGACATAGAGATCTGCGCTTCGCTCGGAGAGCTCTCCCGTGAAGACCTGGCATTTCTTAAGCGCGCCGGCCTGTCGAGATACCACCATAACATCGAGACATCCCCCGGTTTCTTCCCGAAGATAGTCTCAACACATTCGTTCCGGGACAGGGTGAGGACCATAAAAGCCGCGAAAGAAGCGGGGCTAAAGGTATGCGCCGGCGGTATTATCGGAATGGGCGAAACCTGGTCCGACAGGATCGACATGGCGCTTGCGCTTAAAGAGCTCGATGCGGACTCCGTGCCCCTGAATATTCTTATTCCGGTAAAAGGGACAGGGCTCGAAGGCATTAAGGTCGTCTCCTGCGCCGATGTCATAAGGACTATAGCCATATTCAGGATAATATTGGAAGACAAGATCATAAGGCTCGCGGCAGGAAGGGAATCCGCCCTGAAAGATTTTCAGGCCATGGCATTCATGGCAGGCGCGAGCGCCATGATGATAGGCGGCTACCTGACGGTGAAGGGCAGGGCGCCCGAAGAGGATCTAAGGCTTGTAAAAGAGGTCAAAGAATTATGGGCGAGATAAGGGCATTTCTGGATAAGCGGAAGGAAGAGGGGCTCTTACGGCGGCTCAATCCCGTCTCTTCGCGCCGGAAAGGCGGGATAACCCTAGGCGGGAAGGAGTATATAGATTTCTCCTCGAACGACTATCTGGGGCTTTCCGGCCACCCGAAACTTATAGAGGCCTCGAAAATAGCGCTCGATGAATTCGGTTCCAGCTCGTCGGCTTCGCGGCTTCTGAGCGGAAGCCTTAAGATCCACCACCGCCTTGAAAGGGAGCTGGCCGGGTTTAAGAATAAAGAGAGCTCTCTCGTATTCAATTCCGGGTACCAGGCGAATGTAGGGATATTGAGTTCATTGTATGGCGAGAGAGATGCCATATTTTCCGATAAGCTTAATCACGCCAGCATAATAGACGGCATCTCGCTTAGCGGCGCAAGGATATTCCGTTTTTTCCATAATGACCCGGAGCACCTGGAGCTTCTCCTGAAGCGCCGGCGCGGGGAGTTTAAAAAAGCGCTCATCATAACCGAGACCATATTCAGCATGGACGGCGACAGGCCGCCGCTTAAAGCGCTGGTCGAGCTTAAAGAGAGATATGGCTGCCGGATCATGGTTGATGAGGCCCATGCTACGGGCATATTCGGCAAAAATGGCGCAGGCATAGTCGAAGAGAAAGGCCTTTCGGACAGGGTCGACCTCATTATGGGCACATTCAGCAAAGCGCTCGGGAGTTTCGGCGCTTATGTCGCGGCATCCGCGGAGATCATAGAATACCTGATAAACGCGTGCAGGAGCTTCATCTACTCAACGAGCCTTCCCCCAGCCGTTATCGCTGCCAATTTGGCCGGTCTTGAAATGGTAAAACAAGAACCCTATCGCAGGCAGGAGCTTCTCCAGCGGGCGGATTTCTTTCGCGGCGCTCTGAAAACTCTGGGGCTCGAGGTGAGAGGCTTGTCGCAGATAGTGCCGGTTATAGCCGGCGCGAGCGAAAACGCGCAAAAAGCGGCAAGGTCGTTGCAGGAAAAAGGGTATTGGGTTATGCCTATACGCCCGCCTACGGTTCCCGCGAAAGAAGCGCGCCTCAGGTTTTCATTGACCTATGATCACGGCATGGATGTGCTTAAAAAATTAATCGAAGATATCGCTGATGTCAAAATTTGAACTGCTGGACAGGGGCGCCCGGGAGACGATACTTCTCATACCCGGATGGGCCACGGATCACAGGATATTCGGCTCGCTGGACCTGCCGTTCAATTATCTCCTGCCGGTCGAGTATTCACCTTTTAACTTTGCCGGAGACCTTCTATCGGCAATGAAGAAAAACGGCCTTAAAAAAATCTCGGCACTCGGCTGGTCGATGGGCGCTTTTGTCATATGCGAATGCCTTAAGCAGTGCGTCGGCGCGGTCGACGGAGTCGCGCTTGTGAGCGCCAGGCGCGCGTATGAAAGGCCGGATAATGAAAATATAAAGCTGCTGCTTATGAAGAACAGGAAGGGATTCCTGCGCAAATTCTACAGCGACTGTTTTCCCGCCGCCGCCCGGGATGCCTACAACAGGATGAAGGAAGGTTTGCTGAAAGATTACTGTGAAGGGATGGAGCTGGGCCGGCTCGTCGAAGGCCTGGACTACCTCTCTTCGCGCAGGATAGACCCGCGGTCGCTCGAAGGCGTGCCGGTAAAGTTTATACATGGCCGCGAAGACAGGATCGCCCCCATGGAAGAAGCAGAGGCCATTAAGGATGAACTGCCTCAGGCGGATTTTATCGTTTTGGATGGAGAGGGCCACATGCCTTTTCTGGCGAAAGATTTTAAAAGGATATTCGATGAACAAGGCCGTCCGTAAGACAACCGGTATTATCGAGAGGAATTTTTCAAGGCACGCGGGCCTGTATGATGAATACGCTGATGTGCAATCTCTCGCGGCGGATGAGCTCATAAAGAGAGTCCCCGACGGCGCATTCGGCCGGATCCTGGATATAGGCTGCGGCACCGGCAATTACACGCTTCTCTTGAGGGATAGGTTCAAGACAGCGGAGATAGAGGCTCTCGACATATCGGCGGATATGGTACGCGTTGCCAGGCACAAATGCGGCGGGAAGAGGATCGGATTTATCATTGCCGACGCCGAAAGGTATGATCCCGCCGGCCTCTTCGATCTCATTACATCGAACGCGACCTTCCAGTGGTTTGATGACCTTGGCCGGGCCCTTGAACGATACACCGCCGCCCTGGCGCCGGGCGGATATATGTCGTTTTCCACTTTCGGGCCATTGACCTTTCATGAGCTCAGCCGGTCTATCAAAGAGACAGCAGGAAGCGGCGTAGGCATAAGTTCCGGCGGCTTTCCGGCCGCAGGCACGGTGGCGTCCCTGCTCAAGAAGTATTTTACCGACAGCTCGGTCGAAGAGAGAACGGTAAAAAGAAGTTATGCCTCGCTCGGCGAACTGCTCAGGCATATAAAATATACCGGCACCCGGGGCAGGGGCGTCGAAGGCATGTTCAATGGACGCCGCGGCATATTAAGCGCGGTGGAGAAGGAGTACAGGTTGAAGTTCGGCCGGATCGAAGCTTCATACCAGATCTTTTTTTGCGGAGGCAGGCTGTGAAGGCAATATTTGTGGCCGGGACCGATACCTGTGCAGGCAAGACAGTCGTGACGGGCTTACTGGCCCGTTACCTGTCGGGGAGAGGATGCCGGGTAGTGACTCAGAAGTGGATCCAGACGGGATGTTCCGGTTTTTCGCAGGATATAGATAAGCATCTCAGGCTGATGGGGAAGAAGAGGGCCGATTTCGCCGCGCACCTGAAATCTATGTTGCCATACACATTTAAATATCCGTCCTCGCCGCATCTCGCCTGCCGCCTTGAGCGCAGATCGATACGGGAGAATATTATAAGGAGAGCCTTCGAAAAACTGTCGAAACATTTTGATTTCATCATAATTGAAGGAAGCGGCGGGCTGCTGGTGCCTGTCGGGGGCGGATCGTTGTTGATAGACCTTGTACGTAAAATGCGCCTGCCGGTGCTGCTGGTGGCAGTAAACAGGATCGGCGCTGTTAACAGCGCTCTTTTGAGCATAGAAGCGATGAGATTGCGCGGGATACGAATAGCGGGGGTGATATTCAATTCCGTCGGGAAAAACGGGAGAGCCCTGATATTGAAGGATAATCCCGCGATAGTGAAGCGCTTGTCAGGCATCGGAACGTACAGGCTTCCCTATGCGCAGGATACGGATGTCCTGTACAGGCGGTTCGCGCCGATAGCCGGAAAGATAGTGAAAAACTTATGAATAATATGGCAAGAAGGGACCTCAGACATATCTGGCATCCGTATACGCAGATGGAAGATTGCCGGGAATTTCCGCCGGTATTCATCGAAAGAGCGAAAGGGCTGAAGCTGTATGATGACAAAGGCAATTTTTATTATGATACCATCTCCAGCTGGTGGTGCAATGTCCACGGCCATAATCATCCGAAGATAAAGCGCGCCATCAGGAAACAGCTCGATTCCCTGGAGCACGTCCTGTTCGCCGGTTTCACTCATCGGCCGGCGGTCCTCCTGGCGGAGCGGATCACGTCTGTCGCGCCGCGCAATCTTGGCAAAGTTTTTTTCTCGGACAATGGTTCGACGTCGGTAGAGTGCGCGCTTAAGATGTCATTCCAGTACTGGCGTAACACGGGCAGGAAGGATAAGAAGAAATTTGTGGCGCTGGACCGTGGATACCATGGCGATACTGTCGGAGCCATGTCCGTAAGCGGAGTGAGCGCATTCAATGCCATATTTCGGGACCTCATGTTCCGGCCTTTCAGGGCCCCGGCTCCGTACTGCTACAGGTGCCCCGCCGGAAAAGAAAGGGGATCATGTTCCCTGGAGTGCATAAACCCCCTTGAGGCGATCCTCAGGAAAAACGGGAGCGGGATTGCCGCTCTTATTCTCGAACCGCTGGTAATGGCAGCCGGCGGAATGATAATCTATCCGAAAGAATATCTGGTGAAGGCTGCTTCTTTGGCCAAAAAGTACAATGTGCACCTCATCGTAGACGAGGTGGCGACAGGTTTCGGCAGGACCGGAGAGATGTTCGCCTGTGATTACGTGAATATAGAGCCCGACTTTATGTGCCTATCGAAAGGCATAACTTCGGGTTACCTGCCGCTGGGCCTGACATTGACATCTGACGCCATATACGATGCTTTCCGCCATGCCAGCGACAGGACAAGGACTTTTTATCACGGGCATACATATACGGCTAATCCCGTCTCCTGCGCCGCGGCCCTGGCTGCCCTCGATATCTTCAGGGAAGAGGATACGCTGGGAAGGGTCAGGGATATTATGCCTATCATGCGCTCCGGCCTGGAAGATTTCAGGGATATTTCCATAGTCGGAGATGTCAGGCATATAGGCATGATCGGGGCCCTGGAGCTCGTGAGGGACAGGGGCACGAAAGAGGAATTTCCCGACGGGCGAAAGATAGGGTTGGAGATATATAAGGCAGGGCTGAAGAGATCCCTGATATTGCGCCCGCTCGGCAATATAATATATTTCTTCCCGCCGCTCAGTGTTAGGAAGATAGAATTACGATATATCCTTGAAACTACCCGCAGCCTGATTATGTCGGCAAGCCGTCATTGTAAGGGTCGAAGACCCGAAGCAATCTAAAGCGAGATTGCCGCGTCGGCAAGAGTAAGGCAAAGGCCTCCTCGCAATGACGAGGCTTCCACGGTCATTGAGAGCGAAAACGAAGCAATCTAAAGCGAGATTGCCGCGTCGGCAAGAGTAAGGCAAAGGCCTCCTCGCAATGACGAGGCACGACCGTCGCGACAATGGCGGCCTCCTCGCAATGACTTCGGTTTTTTTATCTGAGCAGCGGAAGGATGGCTCTGGCGGCCCTCATGCTGGCGCCGCCGGGCCCGAGCGATGATTTTATCGCGGCAAGCTCTCTTCTTGTCGCGGCAAGGGCCGCGCTGTCGGATAGCATATCCAGTGCTTTAGCGGCTATTCTTCCGGCCGTCATATTGTACTGCAGTAGTTCCGGCGCTACCTCTTTTCCGGCAATTATATTCACCAGGCCTATAAAACGGGTATCCGAAACAGCCTTGTAAAGAAGATAGGTTATCGGATTTGCCTTGTATACTATGATAAGGGGCGTACCCAGCATCGCGGTCTCGAGGGTGGCGGTGCCCGAGGCGGCTATGGCGATATCGGCGGCGGAGACGATATTGTGCATATCTCCTTCGGCCAGCCTGTAGTCAAAGAGTTTTCCGGAAAGCGCTTTTTCATACATCCCGAGAGGGCGATGGGGATGTTTGGATATCAGGAACTGGATATTGCCGGATTTTTTTGACATGATGCCGGCAGCGTCAGCTATTATCGGCAGGAAGGCGCCGATCTCCGATATCCTCGAGCCGGGCAGTATTGCAATCGTCTTTTTCTCATTAGAGAGGGAGTATTTGCGAAAGAGGTCATTCCGCGACGCGGAGGCCTTGACTACATCCACAAGAGGATGCCCTACGAACTCAACATCCACTCCGTAATTCCTGTACATCTCTTCCTCGAATTTGAAGAAGACGAGCATCTTGGATATGTACTTCTTTATTATGTGTATTCTCTGGCGGCCCCATGCCCAGATCTGGGGGCTTATGTAGTAGACTACCGGGATGCCTTTTTTCGCGATATCGCGCGCTATCTTCAGGTTAAATCCCGGATAATCGACCAGTATCGCAATGTCGGGCCGATCGCGGTTTATCCTGTTCATTGCCGCGTCATGGGCCGCTTTCACGGTGAATATATGCCTAAGCACCTCAACCGCTCCGACGAGGGCAAGTTTCGTTATGTCGAATATTATCTCAACGCCGGCTTTCGCGGACAGCTCTCCGCCTATCCCATAGAAAGTTAATGCCGGATTTAGGGATTTCAGGTCCCTGACGAGATTTGACGCGTGGAGGTCCCCGGACGGCTCGCCGGATATTATGAAGATCTTTTTGGGGGTCATTGTTTGGCCGGAGTTATCTTCTTGACGATCTCGAGGGCCACGGCCAGCGCCCTGCGCCCTTCCACGCCCGATACGACCGGGCGCTTCCCGGTCCTTACGCAATTGATAAAGGATTTGAGCTCTTTTTTCAGGGGATCTTTCTTCCTTATCTTGATCTTTTTCTGCGCTATCTTCTCGCCGGTCTTTTCGAATAGCATCGCCTCCTGCGTGACATAGTCGAGAGAGAGGTAGGATTCCTCCTGGAATATGCGCATCTTCCTGACGACATCTTTTGTGACGCGGCTGGCGGTGATATCCGCGATCGTCCCGTCCTGGAACGTGAGGCGTACATTGGCTACATCTTCGTAGTCCGATATGGTGGAAAGGCCGACGGCCTCTATGCTTACGGCATCCTGCTGTATAAGGCCAAGGACTATATCGATATCGTGTATCATGAGATCGAGCACAACGCCGACATCTTTTACCCTGGCGTGGAACGGCCCGAGCCTCTGGCATTCGATGAATTTCGGTTTATTGATATAAGGCTCGAGGGCGAGGACGGCCGAATTGAACCGCTCTATGTGGCCGACCTGCATGATCAGCTTGTTCTTTTCGGCTATCTCTATGAGCTCGTCAGCTTCGGAAAGGGTCTTGGTGACAGGTTTTTCTATGAGAACATGTATGTCGTGCCGGAGAAAGTCTTTTGCGACATTATAATGCAGGCTTGTCGGGACGACGATACTGGCGGCATCGACCTTTCCGAAGAGTTCCTCGTAATCGGAGTAGCTGGCGGTTTTGAACCGCTTTCCGACCTCGATGGCGCGCTCCAGGTTGCAGTCGCAGACCCCGACTAGCTTCACATTATCCAGCTTAGAATAGACCTTGGCGTGGATGGATCCGAGGTGCCCGACTCCTACTACGCCTACGCGGACCTTTTCCATAATTCGGTGATTATAACATGCCTCCGGGGCGGGCGCAAGCGATTTCCCTCGACAGCCCCGCGCCGGGCATGGTAACATACCATCTTATATTGGTAAATATATGAATCAATACCGCAGATTGATAAAATTTGTCATCCCGCACGCATGGGTGCTTGCTTTGGCCGGGGTATGCATGGTAGCTACCTCCGCCCTTGGCGGAGTATCGCTTGGCATGATAATTCCCATTGTGGATAACATCATATCGGGGAAGAAGATAGTCATGCCCGCCGGCATTACACTGCCGCATTTTGCCCAAAACCTGATCGATATGGTCAACTCCATGTCTCCGATGCGGCTTCTCAACAGCATCATAGTTATAGTGATGTTACTGTGGCTTCTTAAGAGCTTCTTCGAATTCTGCCAGACCTATCTCATGAATGATGTCGCCCAGCGCGTCATAAGGGACGTAAAGAACGCCATATATAAAAAATTGCTCACCCTGTCGATGGATTTTTATTCCAAACACTCGACGGGAAAACTGATGTCGCGCGTCATAAATGATTCGGCGATAATACGCGACTCCATCTCGACCGGGCTGGCGGATCTCTTTTATCAGCCGGTACAGCTTGTGATCTACGTAGTGATGCTCTTTGTCATCAAAGTATATTTCTGCATCCCCTGGACGCTCATAGCCGTAAGCCTGTGCCTTTTCGGGCTCGTGGTGTATCCGGTCGTCAAGATCGGCAAGCGGCTTAAATCGATCTCCAGGCAGTCACAGGAAAAGATAGCGGATATTACGACCACGCTTCACGAGACAATATCTGGAGTGAGGGTTGTGAAGGCCTTTTCCATGGAAAATTATGAGGCCAGGAAGTTCGAGGATCAGAACCAGAACTTCTATAAACTGGCGATGAAGTCGGTTAAGCGAATGACGGTAGTGAGCCCGATAACGGAATTTGTCGGGATATTCTGCATAGCCGTCATACTCTGGATAGCGGCCAGCCGGATAGTATCCGGTGAGCTATCCGCCGGAGCATTTATCACTTTCCTGGCGGCGATGCTGTCGCTCATGAGGCCTGTAAAGCGGCTGACAAACGTTTACAGCATAAATCAGCAGGCCATGGCGGCCGCGGAGAGGATATTCGAGGTACTCGATACGAAACCGCTGGTTTTCGAAAAGCAGGGCGCTGTGATCCTTTCCGGCTTTAAAAGAGGATTGGAGTTCAGGAATGTCCGGTTCAGGTACGACGACAAGGAGGTCCTGAAAGGTATAAGTTTCGATGTGCGCGCCGGAAGCGTAGCCGCGTTCGTCGGCCCGAGCGGGGCAGGAAAGACCACTATACTTAACCTGATACCGCGTTTTTACGATGTGACCGCGGGAAGTATCCTGATCGATGACACGGATATACGCGATTGCAATATCAAATCCCTTATGAAACAGATAGGCATCGTTACACAGGAGACGATATTATTCAATGATACGGTAGCCGCGAACATAAGCTATGGTTCGGGCAGTGACGACCTGGAAGCCGTGATAAAAGCGGCAAAGATAGCCAATGCGCACAATTTCATATCGAAAATGCCGAAGGGGTATAATACGATAGTGGGAGAGCGCGGATTCAGGCTTTCGGGCGGCGAGAAGCAGCGCCTGGCGATCGCGCGCGCCGTATTTAAGGATCCTCCCATATTGATATTGGATGAGGCTACGTCACAGCTTGATACGGAATCGGAGATGCTTGTCCAGGAAGCCATAGACAGGATGATGAAGGGCAGGACGGTATTCGTTGTGGCGCATAGGCTTAGCACAATAAAACATGCCGGCACCATATATGTGCTGGATGCGGGCAGGATAGTTGAAAGAGGCTCGCATGACGAATTATTAGGCAGGAGCGGCCTGTATAAGAGGCTTTACGACATGCAGTTCAGGGGCAATTTAATTTAATAAAATCCTTGAAATAGAATGGGCTAACCCATATAATATTCTAACTTTAAAACGCCGTGCAGCGTGCCATCGTACATCGTACGGCGTTCAACCATGTTCAAAACGCTGTATGCAGAACGGTGTACGGACAATAACAATGGGAGGATGCGGAAGCGGTATATGGTAGAATCGACATTAATGAGAAGTTTGCTGGAAGCGGGCGTGCATTTTGGGCACGAGACGAAGAGATGGAACCCGAAGATGAAGAAATACATATTCGGGTCCAAGAACGGGATCTACATAATAGACCTCGAGAAGACACAGGCCTCGATATTGAAGGCTTGCGAATTCCTGAAGAAAGTCGCCTCAAGCGGCGGATATATACTGTTCGTCGGCACCAAGAAACAGGCTCAGGAGATCGTAAAGGCTGAAGCCCTGCGCTCCGGCATGTTCTATGTGAACCAGAGATGGCTGGGAGGGATGCTCACCAATTTCCAGACGATCAAGAAGAGCATAAAGCGCCTAAATGAGATCGAACGCATGAAAGAGGACGGCACGATGGCGAAGCTCTCCAAGAAAGAGGTCTCCGCCCTTAATAGGGAACTCTTCAAGCTCAATAAGAATCTCGAAGGTATCAGGCATATGGATAAGCTGCCGAAAGCGGTCTTCGTCGTTGACGCGAAGAAGGAAGAGATAGCGGTCAAAGAGGCGAACACCCTGAAGATACCGGTAGTCGCGCTCGTCGATACCAATTCCGATCCCGACAGGATCGAATATGTGGTGCCGGGCAATGACGATGCCATACGTTCTATCAAGCTGATAGCGAACACTCTGGCCGATAGTGTGCTCGCCGGCAAAGACGCATTCAAGGCCGGTGTCGCCAGGGCCAAGGCTGAAGCCGAGGCTGCGGAAGCTGAAGAGGAGAGCGATGTCCTGAAGGTGGTAGATGATAAAATAGAAGAGCTTGTGGAGGGGGACATCAAGCTGAAGGAAGATGAAGAGCTTCCGAAGGACATGCCGATAAAGAAGAAGAAAAAGGTCAAATAGGCGGGGAAAATATAAAATGACAGATGCCATAAAGAAATTACGGGAAAAGACGAATGCCGGTATAGTTGCCTGCCAAAAGGCGCTTAAGGAGTCCGGCGGAGATATAGATAAAGCGGTTGAGGTGCTGAGGAAGCAGGGAGTCGCGCTTGCGTCGAAGAAAGTCGGAAGGTCCGCCAAGGAAGGTAAGGTCGAGAGCTACATACACATGGGCGGGAAGATCGGCGTGCTCATCGAGGTGAATTGCGAATCCGATTTCGTCGCCAGGAACGATGATTTCAAGGCGTTCGTAAAGGACCTTGCCATGCAGGTTGCGGCATTCAATCCGATATATGTAAAGAAAGAGGATGTCGGCGAATCCGCCGTGAAGAAAGAGACGGAGATAATCAAAGCGCAGCTCACCGGGAAACCGGCCGCCGCGATAGACAAGATAGTCGAAGGCAAGCTTGCGAAGTTCTACGAGGACGCATGCCTCCTGGAACAGCCTTTCATAAAAGATTCCGGCATGAAGGTCAAGGATATGCTGACCTCCATGGTCGCCAAGATAGGCGAAAATATAGTGATAAGGCGATTTGTAAGGTACCAGGTCGGCGAAGACCTGAATTAGTTTCATACTCCGGGGAAAATGGCAAAACCCATCTTCAAAAGAGTGGTGCTGAAGCTGAGCGGTGAGGCCCTGCAGGGCCGTCAGGGCTTCGGTATCGATTATGACGTGGCCGATGCCATTGCCAGGCAGATAAAAGATGTGCGCGCTCTTGGCATAGATATCGCTATCGTCATAGGAGGCGGTAATATATTCAGGGGTGCAGTGGGTTCCGCCAGCGGTATCGACCGGGTCAATGCCGACTACATGGGGATGCTCGCGACGGTTATAAACGGGCTCGCGCTCCAGGATGCGCTTGAGAAGAACGGTGTCTTCACGAGGGTCCAGACGGCGATACAGATGCAGCAGATGGCCGAGCCCTTCATACGGCGCCGCGCGATACGGCACATGGAGAAAGGGCGCGTCGTGATATTCGTCGGAGGCACCGGTAACCCTTATTTCACTACCGATACCACCGCCGCGCTTAGGGCCATCGAGATCGGCGCGGATGTCATATTGAAAGCAACGAAAGTCGACGGCGTCTACTCTTCGGATCCCGTAAAGAACAGAAAAGCCCGCAAGTACGATAATCTGCGTTATATTGATGTGCTTAAAAAAGGCCTGAAGGTGATGGATGCCACCGCCGTAAGCCTGTGCATGGAAAACAAGCTTCCGATAATAGTATTGAACCTTTTCAAGAATGGCAATATCAAAAGAGTCATATTGGGCGAAAAGATAGGTACCATAGTAAAATGACGGAGTGAGGTTATGACTATTAAAGAGATTTTGCATGACACGGAAACGAAGATGAAGAAGACGGTCGAGGCTACCGGCCGGGATTTCTCTACGGTGAGGACAGGCAGGGCATCGGGGGCGATCCTCGATAATGTCAAAGTCGATTATTACGGCACGCAGACGCCGCTGAAACAGCTTGCCGCGGTTACGACGCCCGACGCGAGGCTGATCATGATACAGCCCTGGGATAAGAACGTGCTTGCTGATATAGAAAAGGCGGTATTGAAATCCGACGTGGGGATAACGCCGACCAATGACGGAAAGGTGATCAGGCTGACCATGCCGCCGCTTACGCAGGAACGCCGCGCCGAGCTGGAAAAGGTGCTTAAGAAGACCGCCGAAGACGGCCATATCTCGATAAGGACATCGCGCCATGCCGCCATAGAGCATGTGAAGAAACTCGAGAAAGACAAGGCCATCACCGAGGATGACAGGTTCAAAGCCGGCGAGGATATCCAGAAGCTTACCGACAAATTCATAAAAGAGATAGATACTCTCCTCACCGCCAAGGAGAAAGAGATACAGGGATAAAGAGAGCCTCGAAGGGCGAAGCCCTACGAAGCTCCGGTCAGTTTGAGATTATCAGCGAAGTAGGGGCCGTTAGCTCATTGAAGGGCGAAGCCCTACGAAGCTTCGGTCAGTTTGAGATTATCAGCGAAGTAGGGCCGTTAGCTCATTGAAGGGCGAAGCCCTACGAAGCTCCGGTCAGTTTGAGATTATCAGCGAAGTAGGGGCCGCTAGCTCATCAGGTAGAGCACCACACTTTTAATGTGGTTGTGGCAGGTTCGAGTCCTGCGCGGCTCACCACCCTTCGACGCGCGAAAAAACCTCTTGAGAGAAACTCGAGAGGTTTTTTCGCTTGCTCAGGGTGTGGTGAGCAAGCGAGCTGTTGTTTACAGTAGGCGAGCGCGCCGAAGTGCCATCCTTCGCAAAGCGCAAAATCAAGCAGTGGACAAAATAGAAGAAGCTCGCCCTCATATGATTACAAAACATACTCCATAATCCGTAGAGTATGTTATAATCACGGCTAAAGGGGTGCATAATGAAAAAAATATCGAAAGAATACGAAATCGGCGATAAGATTATCGATGATTTAATCGATGAGCTTGCCAAAAGATCCGGTCCTAAAAAAACCGAGCAACTTCTGCGTGAGATCTTAACAACCGCTGTCAAGCTTGGTAAAGAATCGAGCGATAAGGGGGATTTGAAGCTCGCAAACAATGCGCTTAAAGAGCTGCGATATTCCTTTAAGATATTTTCTCCCTATAGAGATGTAAAGAAAGTAATAATCTTCGGATCGGCACGATCGAAAAAGACATCGGCTGAATACAGGATGGCTGAAGAGTTTGCGCGAAAGCTGACCGCGAAAGGCTTCATGATCGTAACCGGGGGCGGCCCAGGGGTTATGGAAGCCGGCAATAAGGGGGCGGCGCCCGGCAAAGAATTCGCGCTCAACATCAGGCTTCCTTTCGAACAGAAGCCCAATCCTTACATTTACGAAAAAGACAAAATAATAAACTTCAAATATTTTTTTACCAGAAAGCTGATCTTTGTAAAAGAGACCGATGCCACTGCTCTCTTCCCGGGAGGATTCGGCACGCATGACGAGGGGTTTGAGATGCTCACCCTCATTCAGACCGGCAAGTCGAGGCCCAGGCCTATAGTTTTGATGGAACCTAAAGGCTCGACGTATTGGCAGGCATGGAAGCGGTATGTGGTAGATCACCTCCTTCAAAACAGCTTTATCCAAAAGGAAGACCTTAAACTATTTTGCATATGTAAAACCGTTGACGAAGCCATAAGGTATATCGACGATTTTTACAGAGTGTATCATTCCATACGATATGTATCGGGCTTGACCGTAATAAGACTGAATAAAGAGATATCAGCGAAGACTCTCGCGCTCATTAACAAAGAATTCAAAGACATTCTGGCAAGCGGCGAGATCAAGCTCTCGCCTCCGACGCATAAAGAGATCCAGGAAGGGGAGCATCTTATTCTTCCCCGCATCGCCATGAATTTCAATATGCGCGACTATGGAAGGCTTTGCGGGATGATTCACGTTATTAACAGGGACAGGTTGTAAAATCTCGTATGGAGCCTGTACAATAATCCCTCGCATTTTCCGTCTCGTATCTACTTATAATTAACAAATAATTCACGTCCCCTTAAGGATTACTTCACTTCGAAATGGTATCTTTTCATCGAGCAGAAAGGAGATGGAATATGCCAAAGTATGAAACTGTTATTCACATCATCAGCGAAGGGTGTGACAGGTATGAAGCGGGAGAGAGGGCCGGTGATATCATAGATGGTTCAAGGCTCGCGGCAGACATGGCGCTATTTTGCGAGCCGACTCGTATTTATAGGTATGATACGAGACTATCGATGATGGATCGGGCCGAAGAATTACTTGCATCGATCTAAGATGTATTTATAAACTTTCATGAGAATATTTGTCATGAAAGTTTTTTATGCTAATGTTAAGAGAATAAAACTTCACAATCATTTCACGCCAACTTCAAGAGAATAATACTATAATACTCTATATTCTAATAATATGAAGATACTAAAATCTATATATTTGAGGGTTGTCGCCTCGCTGTTAGTCGTAACGTTAGTCAGTGAAGACATAGCGCAGGCTGGGGACTTTTTTTGTTCCAAGCCGGCTGATACCCTTCAAGTCCAGTCTTTTACTTCCCCGATAGAGAATCCAATACTTCTTCACGAAAATTATATCAAGTTCACCCTCGGGTATATTCTACAAAAAATGGGCTCTTTGGAAGATTGTCAAAGGCGCGTATTCGAGCACAGGCTTATTAGAGGAATAGGATTCGTATTTGACTTCAGGGGAAAATACGCGGAAGCGGGCAACTGGGTAATACCGTGCGCGTTGGGTGATGCCAGGGAGATAAGGGATAAGCGGACCTATAGATGGGAATATGAAGCCATAGTAAATGGGCAGAAAGAGATCCTCTACGTCAGGAAGAAGGGTGGCGCGAAGGCGGCAAGCGTTCATGGCAAAGATTCGGACGGTGCCGTGCCGGGCCTGAAAGCAAGCGCTCAGCCCGAAGGGAGCCGCCCGGCCGGGGCGGGCAGTTCACGGTACGCTCAAGTAGATCCCGCCCTTAAAGCCTACATAGACTCGCTTGAGGAAAAGCATGAGGATTTGTGGAGAGCGCGGGAGGAAGGCCTGCCTATGTTAACGGCAGGTTTCCAGGCGGCTAAGAAGGAACCGTGGTTTAAGGGACTCTTCAGGAGGATCAGGGAATACCGGGTACGCAGGCAGCTCCTTGCGGCCCTAAAGGCCACAGGGGTGGATTTTGCAAAGCGGCCGGGCGAAATAGAAATTTCCGGGAGCAGCATGGATATCATGCTTGATTTTATGGATGATCTTCAGGCCGTTGCGAAGAAAGCCGTAACTAATCCTGACATAAAAAAGGCGCTGCTTGGCTATCTCTCCAAGGTCACTGTCCTGAAAAGAGCAGGGGCAACTGACGAGGAGATATTCAAGACGTTCCTGCCCGCGCATTTTAAGAAAATCTTCTCGCCGGAGCTCTCCATCCCGGAGCTCAAGGCGCGCGCACTCCAGCTCAAGCGGTTGAACCTGCCACTTAAACCACACCTGCTTACCATGCCGAAAGATAAAGTCAGAACAAAATCCGCCCTTCTATACCGCTACGGCCTTCCGGTCACGGCTGAAACGATACGAATGGCCTCCGCCAGGATCATGCCGAATGCCATCGAAGTGCACCTTGCCACGATACGCAACTCAAAGGTTGAAGAGGAGAGGGATCTGGCCGGATTTTTTCTCTACAGGCTCTCTGCCGCGGACTCCGGGACTCAAGACCTGCTCGGAGCGGCGATCGAGAAGTTGTGCAAGATCGATAAAGATATTGTACGCGAACTCCTGGAAAACGAGCGCGCCTTGGAAAATACCAGCCGCTTCGGCCTGCGTGCCGTTAAAAATTACGCCGCGGCCCGGACCGAAGAAGAAAGAAGGATCGCTGAAAAAACGATAAGGCAGATATCGCGGGCGCTGCGTTCCAACAGCTATTACCGTGAGCAGATGAGGTGGTTCCAGACGGACCCCGATAGTTTCGTGCTCGCGCTGACCGGTATCAAGCCGAAAGAGGGCGGTCTTATCGCGTTACAGGACAGGAGAGTGTACAAAGACTGTCTCAAGGCGCTGAGGATGCGTTTCCCCGAGGTAAACGTGTATTCAGAGGCAAAGTTCGAATCCGTTAACTTTCGCGATAAACTTGTAAACGCCGTAGAGAATGCTATCGACAGGATATACATACCCAGCCTCAATTTCATGCCCGCCTATGCGAGAATCACGGTTATCGTACTGGCTGCTATCGTGCTGCTGCCCACGATCGCGGCAGGTTCGCAAACTCAATCCCCAAGCCATGACGGATCGGTCTCGCCGACATCATACGGACAGGATGTCTTCTCCGCCGTTTCCGACCTCGACGCGCAGGCACCTTGCGCGGATACAGACTTCTACGCGGCGGCAGGCATCGCGCAATCAGATCTTTATGAGCCTGACGGCATACTAAGTGTGGCGACCGGCAGTCCCGAAGATTCCGGCGAACATATCGAGACAGTAACAGAGGATCAATCAGCAGGTCAAAGGCGCGCAGGGTTTATGACACATGCAGAGGCCTGCAAGGCCTACGACGAACTTACCAACTGGCGTGGAATAATATCGGATGCCCCGGGAGCGCTCGATACGCTCAAACTGGCCCTAAGGAGCGTCCTTGGTCAGGTGGCTGATGGCACGATGAAGACACCATGGTATAAATTAGGCTTTGATAAAACCCATGTAGCTTGGCGTATAGCGGGCTCCATGAAGTTCACGTACGAGAGCCGGTTGCGAGATGACGCAGGGGCGGCTCTTCTGGTTAGGGCGGCGGATAACATGCATAATATCCCGGTGCTTACCGGATATTTATTCCAGTATGATGCGCATCATATAGCAGTTTCAGAAAAAGCAACCACAGATGTGCCGGTAGGTCCTGGCACAGCTTTTACGGAGACTGATGTCGAAAAACTAAGCTTTCCGGTTATTATGGACGACATTATAAAAAACGCGCGTCAGATAAAACAGGCCGAGTACCGGCTTGAGCGTTCAGGATTGCGGGTGAAGCGCGTGGAGGCAGGCTCGGTGTTCTGGGATCTTAAGCTCATATATGAATCGGACGACGATACTTCCGGAAGCGCAGCCATCGATACCCAGGCCCAGGGGGCCCGTGATGATGCCGCGCAGGTAAGCATAGACCGTCAGAATCTTGCCGATGCCGAAGCGGCCCTGGCCAATGACGAGAAGCAGCTTGCCGAAGCAATAAAGAACAAGCGATCCCGAACATCCAGAGAAGAAGAGCAAATAGCCTATGATAAAAATGAGATCCGCCTTCGCCAGGCGAGGCTCGCCGCAGACGAAGAAAAATTGAGGCTAAGGCTCAAAAAGATGGAGAAGCTTAGTCAACCGGAGCTGCGGCTGAGGTCCGATATGGGCGTTGAATTGTTAAATCCCGATAGATCGCGCGATGTCGGCGCGCAAAAGGCCGGAAAAGAGCAGAGTAAGATAGCTCTTGAGCAGGCCAGGCTCGAAGCCTGCGGCAGAGCGATACAGTTATATACCGACATTGCAGAACTGGAGGGAAACACGAAGACGCTTTCAGCATACGTCCGGCAATTGGAAGCGCTATATGAAAAAGCGGTATTTATCGGTGATTCACAATATGATATGGCTGTCGTGGGCGTGAAGCTCGCTGTCGCGAAGAGAGACCTTGCGGAAGAGCTCAAGCGCCTGGCGGATAGGAAGTCGGAACTACGGCATCTCCTGAGACGGCCCGAAGGCACGAGGCTTACCATAGATGAAGACGCTTATCAGCCGGAAGCTATCGAAAAGGTCCTACGTGAACGGGGCATAGCGCTCGACCGTTATTATTCGCTTCTTCTCGCGAATAAGGCCGAGGAGGTCGAATATTATCACGCACAGGTGCCATCGGCCCTGCTCAGCGGCATCGGCGTAAAAGCGGAGGCGGTCTGGAGAGAGGATATCTTAAGAAGGTTTATGATCTGCACCCTGGATGAAGAGATCGCTTCCCAGGAACTGGCCGCCGACCAAGCTGCCCTGGAACTAGATATTCAGCAGCGCGAAATAGCCGCGCAGAACGGCGATACGGCAAGGGTTGCCCTTAAAGATGCCGAGATAGCCGCCGGCAGGGAGGCTATCAGCCGGAACCAGGAGAGGATAAAGAACAGCAGAGATTATCTAATGGATCCCACTTTCATAGGCTTGAGGGGAAGCATGACGTTCGGCGACCCGAATAGGTCAAAGGCGTCTCAGAGGGCGCTTTTGTCATACTTAAAGGCGGTCGATGAGTATATAGCGCTTGAGAAGACCGCAGAGACGGCGCGGGATAACGCGATGCGCGCGGCTCAAACGGCGGAGGCCGGTTATAAAGAATCCTTGTCCATTACCGAGGAAGCGGACGCGAGCGTGTGTGATCTTGAGGCGCGGTATGGCGCGAGGCTTGGGACATTGGCCGATCTTGCGGCCGGAATGGAGGAGGCCAAGAATGCCCGGTTCGATGAAGCGCGCGCGGCGAACTCCCGTATGGCAGCCGCGATGGAACTCACCAGGGCAAGGTACAGCACAAGGATGGATCTTGAGAAACTTCGGCCCGATGATCTCGAAAATATGCTCGATGTGATGAAGGATTATAGAAAGTATTTCAGGCGAGGCAATGCCAAAAATGCGGACAAGGCATGGCGGAAAGTAGCGGAGTATATGCCAGACCTGATGAGGCCGGAAAGCTTACGGCAGATAGAATCGTACATAGAAAGGATACGGGGTGCGGCAAAGAGCGCTGCGGAGTTGTCTGCAGAAGAAAAAGCGGCGTCGGATAAGTTCACCTCGTATATTACGCAGCGCCTTTCCGCGGAAGACCGCCGGTCGCTCGCGGGCATCGTATCGCAATACAGGGAGGGGCGCTGGACCATTCGCAATATCCTAAGAGGCACCATAATGAGCCAGGCCCGGTTGTCCGCCATAATGGATAAGATAAAGGTGATACTGCCGCGGTTAAACTCACCGGAAGAGGTCGCGCTTGCCGCGCTCTCTCTCGGCGCGGCGCCGTATAACGTGCGCACCACGTCGCTCGAAGAGCTCGTGCAGACGGCGATCAACAGGGGGGCCATGGCGCCGGCGGCCAGAGACGTAGAGATGGCGCGTAACGCCGCGAGGGATGACGTAAATCTATTCATGCCTGTTATCAGTGTGAGCGGTACGTTGGGCGCAAGCACGGATATCCTGGATATGCAGCCGGCCGACTTCTCCGGATCTGGCCTGAGGAACAGCTCCGGCATGAGCATTTCGGCCACAATACCGATTACCGACCCGGGCAAGAACGACCGGCTCGAGTCCGGCAAAGGATTTGTCAGCGCCGCTCTCGCACGACAGGTGACGGCCGAGCGCGCCTTAAGGACGCAAACGGCCCGACAGCTCGTCGCGGTCCATTCTAATATGGTTGAATACGTTGCTATGGGTGAGCGCGCGACGAACATGGCAGAGCGCATAAGGATCATGAAAAGCCGGCCCGATTCTTCCGGGCCGCAGATAAGTTCGCTTGAAATGGCACAGCGCGTTATTGTCATGCGCCAGCGTGACGCGGCGCTCGGGATAGAGAGGGCGAAGAACGGCCTCAAGGACGTATTGAAACTCGGACCCGCCGACATCGTGGCAATAGAAGATATAACCGATGCGGACATACAAAACGCCCTTGCGCAGTTGCGCGAGAGCCTTAAAGGCCATTTCGTGCTCGAGAGCGCGGTAGGCGGTATACCTGCCGGGTCTATGATCACTGTAAGCGCAGATAACAGGATTACTTGTAATGGCAGGGGAACTTCGCTTTCGGTTTCCGGGACCAGGAATATACAGAATGTGGCGGTTCGTGACAATGAAGGTAAACAGTCCGGACAGTTTGTAATCGAAGCCGTCACGGGCGCGGTTCTGCGCAGTGATATCAGATCCATCCCGAAGGGCTCGCTGGTCCTCATACACGATGATACTGCCATATCTGTCACCCATACGGACGGTAAAAGCGGGAAGATAGAAGGCCTGCGCGCGGCCGATGTATTCGATCACAGGATCCTTTCTCTGGCAGGCGCATCGGGCGATCCCGCCGGCATGGTACGTATAGATCCCGGCACAGGCGACGACGCACTGATATCCGGGGAGCACAGGGCACTGAGAAGGGCATATGCTTTATCTTCGGCGGCGATCAAAAAAGAGGGCGATGCGATTTCATTCGTATTCACGGTATATCCGTTAGCTCTCGGGGGTATACGGGCTTCGGCGAGCCCCATGATTCCCGATTCCTGGATAGATAAGGTGCCTCTGGTCAGGACGATATTCGGCGCCCGCGCGAGGCAGGCCGCGAGGGCGGTATCGAGCGATATCGCCATGGAAGAGTCCCGAAGGCAAGATCTCTTGCTGCGTAATGCCGAAAATATTGCCGCGAAGCAGCGGGGGGCCGCTATCAGTATGTGCCGGCTAGCAAGGCAGAAGGCCGATATGGCAAGAAACGGTTTTGAGAGATGCGCTGCCTGGGTCAAAAAACTTGAGGCAGATTCTGCGAAACTGCCCGATACAGGGTTGTTATCACGCGCCAGGGCTGATATGGCGAGGTTGTCCCGGATGGCGAAGCAAGCTGATAACGACATGGCGGAAATAGAGATACTGCTTGCATCCCTCGACATCGGAGAGGATGAGCTTGCGGAAGCAGAGCCCCAGGCAAAGACTATTGGCGTTAGCGAAGCGCTCTTGGGTATAGGCCAACGAGTGGCGGATGACCTGGCGCGCATAGATGTAGCTATCGCCGACGAGCTTAAAGGACTCGCTTCATTAGCGAGCATGTTCGACGGACAGATGGCCGCATTCATAGGAACGTACAGGTCGAGGAATGAGGATACGGCGGGCTGGAAGACGCCGGAAGACGTAGTAAGTTCTGTTGCCGCGGCAGGCACGTCTGTCGCTCCGGCCACCGGAGATAGCGTGGTATTTACCGGCACGGTGAGTTTCAGGTTCAGGCCGCGGCTTTACACGCGCGCGTTGGCGGAGCTTAACGCCGAGGATGCGAGGATCATCGCGGATATGTCCCTGGAAACTGCCAGAAAGACAGCGATCGAACTCTACAGGGAATACGCGATGGCCGCTGTTTGGGAGGCTTCAGCCGCGTCGAAGGCAGGCGCTCTGGCCGGCCTTGTCGATATCGCCGGCGCCGCCGGGAAAGCCGGGCTTAGGAGCGACAGCGAACTCGCGGCCGCCAGGGTGGAACTTGAGCGCGCAGAGGCCGCGCGCCTTGATGCCGGCAGGGCGCTCGTAACTGCCTTAACGGAGCTCGCGAAGCTGGTAGAGGCGAAGACTGGTGTCAAGGTGGACCCCCGCTCGTTTTTGCCTGTTCCGGAATTGGCGCAAGGTACAGGACCTCTCAGTGAGCAATTCCGGAGCGCCGACAGAGGCAGGGATAAAACTATACAGGATATCAGGAACAGGCGCGAACAGGCGCGACTTGAAGGACGCCAGGCATGGTGGACTATTCTGCCCACCCTTGGCGCGGACCTTAAGTGGTCCGGCGCGGCGGACGGGATAGACCAGACATACGAAGCCTCCGTTAGGATACTGGGGAGCGGAAGGTCGATAAGAGCGAAGCTTGCCGAGATAAAGGCAAGGAACCTCGAAGACTCGGAGCGCGACAGGGTTTCGGAGCTTCAATACAGATGGGAGCTGATTGAGCACGAGCTGTCCGCCGCGGCGGAAGAGGCTAAGACGCTCGAAGGCGCTATTAGGGCCATCGATGCCAGAATAGGCGTCGTGCTCGAGGATATGTCTGCTCAATACGCGCTGACAACGATCGACACCAGCCAGGAGATGCGAAGGCTGATAACCGATTATGAGGATCTCAAGGCCAGATGCGTCGAGGCCAGGATACGATTGGGGATAGCGCATGCGTTCGCCGCGGACATGTTGACGAGCCTTGGCGTGAATGTAAAGGAAAGCCGCGAAGGCGCCGTGGATAACGGCACGCTGTATGATCCGTATGGACGCGCGATAGATGTGCCTTCAGTAGAATGCGCGGAGTTTGCGCCACAAGTCCAGCCGCTTATGGCGAACGAACCCGTTAGATCCGAGACCGCTGTGTCTGGACCCGCAGCCGTCGCAGCAAGCACTCCTGAAGCCAAAGAGATTGCTTCAGCCCCTGCCCCTCGACTTCGCTCGGGACAAGCGGGGCCTCGCAATGACGCAGTAGAAGCGCCTGCTCGCCTAGCGGCGAAGCCGCTGGCCGGCGAGGCAGGCACCCCTATCATATGCGAGGTCGAGCCGCTATGGGCAGGCCCCGCGGGCGATGCAAGGGCGACATTGATATGGTACGCGGAAGACGGGAAAATTGTCGCCAAAGGGGATCCTGTAGCTGAATTCGACTCTACGTTCCAGGCCCAAGAGAGAGATCGGCAGAAGAGCGAGGTTGGCCATGCAAAGGCAGCGCTCGATGCAGCCGAATCGGCCCTTAGATATGGATTTGCGCTTAAAGAAGCATATGGTACGAATCACTACGCGAGCGCGCGCAGTATCGCTGAATCCCAAATAGCGTCCGGTGTATCGATATCGGATCTTGCGGCGAAAAATGCCGCAAGAGCAGAGGCCAATATAGGTATGCTGCAGAGACAGATTGAGAGGGTGGAGGCCATACTGCACGGAAGGACCGCGTCCTCGGACGAGCTTGCGCGGGCCGAGATGCTCAAGAATGAAGGTGAGATGGCGGCAGCTCTCGCCACAACCGAGAGAGCAGGCGGCGTGCGTATCGCCGTGGAAGGAGAAATCGGAACGAACCTTGTAAACTACGCGGAGATGTCAAAAAATGCCGAGGTCGACGGGCTCGTAGAGCGCGCCAAGGCGGCCGTGCAAGCGGCCCGCGATATTCTGCGGAGCCAGACAGAGAGACTTGACCAGCTTGAGAGAAGCGTAACAAATTGCGTTTTGCGCGCTCAGAGGGCCGGTAAGGTAAAACACAATATTGTCGTTGGAGCGTATCCTGCCCGGCCGGTACCGCGCGAGATGACGATGCATTACGGGCTTACGGCTGGGTACGGTGATGCTCTGCCTATGCGCATAGTAGACGCGAATCCCCGCGAGGTTAATAGAGAACGCTCCGAAAGATCCGCTGTTACCTATGTAGAGTCACGGGCAAGGACCGCCGGAGACAGCCGCCTTGGCGCGTCGGGGCTTACCGTAGAGAAGATGGTTCCGGACGGATGGTACGTTGAAAAGGGCCAACCCATGACATGGTACGGTACCTCTGTGGCAAGAGACAATAGGCGCGAGGACGAAGCTCTCTTAAGAGAGCACGCGGCCCTTGCGGCAAATTACGCGTCGGAGGCTGAAAGAGCCGCGGAGAGCATGAAAAGTTATGTTGAAAATATATATCCAGCTATGTACGGCAATACTAACGCGGCTGTCGTTGAAGCCGAGGTTTTAGCCGCGGCGAGCGAGGCGGCCCTTGCCGCCGCGGCCGACACCGCGGGCTTAAGAAGAAGCGCGTTTGAAGCGGCGCGGAATATATCCGCGGACAGGCGTCCGCCGGAAGCAAAACTCGAAGAACTCGAAAGACTCGCCAATATGGCCGAAAGCGACCGGGATAGAGCCGCCGCAAGCCTCGAAAGAGCGCGCCTTGCGCTTATATCAGCCAAACTGAACCGTGACGTGCTTATCGAAGCGGATAAAAAGGCGCGCCTTGCCGCGTTCGAGCTTGAGATCGCTACGGCACGCGCCAATCGGCGCATGGAAGAGGAGATGATCTCCGCGATCAACGCGAGGATCAGGCTATGGGACGAACAGATAGCCAACAGCATCGACTACGCGCCGGCGCCGGGCAGAATAGTCTGCAAGCACAGGATCGCGACAGTTTTAGGCGGATTCGGTTTCAACCCGGATACGGATGAAGATGTCATAGGGCCCGGCCACGTTATGGGGTTCAGGGAAAATTACGCCGAGATACACGCAGTGAGTAATAAAGAAAGGAACCGTCTCCTCGGAGCCCAGAGCGCCGAGGAGGGCAGGCAAAAGAGAAGCGGCGACAGCGTAGTAACATGCGGGGTCGAGCCGATACGACGCGGCCCCGGCGACAGGCGGGTATCCATAGAGTATATAGCTCCCAACCACAGCATCGTCACCAATGGAGAGCTATTGGTGAGGTACAATGGTGATTTTTATGAGAGGGAGAAGGCGAATGAGCAAAATCTTTGCTCGGAATGGGAAAAGAATGCTGCAGTTCTTGAGGCCGACCTGGATGAGGCCCGGGCTCTCGAAGCGTCGATAAAAAAGGCCCGCGGGAAGGCACGTGAGGCCTTGACGGCGAAAATAGGATCTGCCGAAGAGGCGGTGAAGGCGGTTGGAGAAAGAGCCGCGGCCGCGGAGAGAATAGCGGCCTCTGCCGAAAGAGGCCTGGCACGAGCGGAAAGCGATCCTCGCCGGACACAATCGGAGCGCGATGCCGCACGCATACGCAAGAACGAAGCTGAAAAGACGAAAGCCCAGATTGCGGCGGAGTCGGCGGCTTCGAGACGACAGCTGGAAACGGCTCAGAATGAGCTCAGGCTTTTTGGCGCGACGACGCGGGAGATCCTGGCGGCCCAGGCGGATATAATGGCAAGGACCGAAAGGTCGCTTGAGGCCGCAAAACAGGTCCTGGAGATCCATCGCGCCAGGCTTAATTTCCTCGGCGAGCAGCTTAAGAATTGCGAGGTTTACGCCGATAGAGAAGGTGAGGTTATCTATGAGAATGTGTTCGATGTAAGGCCTTTTGGCATACCAATACGCCCTGCCGAGCCTGTGCAGGTGGGGAAGGAGCTTGCCACAAGGCATGGCCAGGCCGTCCTTCGTATAACCGACCCGGGGCCCGGCAGAACAAGCGCCCCTCAGAGATCGGCGCCCGACGAAGCCGTTACTATCGTATCGCACGCAAGAGTGCCCAACCAGGGGCCGATGGGCGCGGCAGGCCTGACCATAGAAGAACTGCCCATTCCGGATAAAAGCAGAGTGAAGGCCGGACAGGTGATAGCAAGGCTCAATTCTTCCGTTCTTAAATCCTATAAAATTGGTGAAGAGGCGGCGCTCGCAAGGCAGGAAGAGAACCTTGCGAACACGGCGGCAAGACTTGACGAGATCGCCGAGCGCGCGGCGTATCGTGACACCGAGTACCGCTCGCGAGTAGCGCGGGAAGACGCGCGGACAGGGAGGGCAACAGCGGTATATGAGGCGAGAAGAGCTATTGCTGAAAGCGCGCAAAAGGCCGTCTCCGTGTTGGAGCAGACGTCGAAAAGAGCGTCTTCTATGGCAAGCCGCGGCGGCGCCATGCGGGCGCAATTCGATCTGTATTTTGCCCAGCCGCTCGATCTGGCCAGGATAGAGGCATCGCGCGCCAACGAAGAGGCTGCTCTTGCGCGCGCCGCGCTTAAAGAAGCAAAAGCGCGAAGGGCACAGGTAGATACAGATAATAGTGACAGGCTGGCAAGAGAAAAACGGGACAGGGATGCCGCCGAAGCCGAAAAAAAGGCTGCGGAAGAGAAGATCGCTGTCATTCGGCAAAGGATAGATTGGTACTGCGAACAGATATCGAACTGCGTCATACGGGCCCCGGCAGACGGCATACTTGAATACAGGACCGAGCTGACGCTCACGGCCGTCGGCGTTGAATGGCGGCGCGTTACAAGGCCGCAGGTGATACGGGTCGGCTCAACGGTAAGGGCCGAGCAGGCTATGTTCCGCATACGCACTGATGGCGCTGGAGCTGCGGATGAGATTGCTTCAGCCTCTGCCCCTCGACTTCGCTCGGGACAAGCGGGGCCTCGCAATGACGGGGCTGTAGCGCCAGCGCCGGTGGAGGAAGGCGAAACTGTGTACAGATGCGAGGTCGAACCGCTTCGGATAGGCGGCCAGAGAGACGTGCCGGTTACTCTTGATTATGTGATACCGGACGGCACCATAATAACGGATACCAATAACGTGCTTTTATTCAGCATCGACCCTTCACCTTATGAAGAGGCTCTGTCCGAAGAAAATAGGCTTCTTTATGCCGCTCAGGCTACCACAACCGTTGCCCGGGTGGTTCTTGATCAGGCGACAGCGCTCGAAGCGGCCGCCCTGAAGCGGCATGAAGAAGCGCGCAAGGCCCCGCTTGAAAAGATAGAGGCGGGCAAGGCAATGGTGGCGCTTACAGGCGATAACAAGCGAAGGACAGAGGCCAGCCTCGCCCTTGCCCAAAAAATTGCGGATGAATATGCAAGGATGGCCGGAGAAGGTATCGTTTCAGAACGGGATTTGGCGACAGCCCTTGCCATGCGCGATGAATCGGTTCTTGCGGATGAGAGGGCGGCCCGCCAATCTGCAAGCGCCATTATGACTTTGCGGACAGGGGAGAGAGAACTTGAGATAGTGGACCTTAACTTTGCCGAAGAGCGCGCGACGCTCGCTTATAATAGAAAGAGGGCCGAAAACGCCCTCGAAGCATCCGAAAAGGCCCTTCAATTGCATCGTGACGGGTCGGAGCAACTGGCGCAAAGCATAACAAACTGCAGGCGGTACGCTGACAGGACAGGACGGGTTGTTTGCGCGAATACGCCTGGTGCGTGGCTCGGCCCTGTGCCTGTAGACCCTGTAATAAGGCCGGTCCTGGTAGGTCCGGAAGTGATGGTAAATCGCGGGCAGCCTATCTTAAGCGTGGTCGATCACGCGCCGTCTTCGGGAGAAAGCGCAATTCCGCATGGCGCTGATGAAACGGCCGCCGCGGCAGGTGCAGCCCCTGTGCAATCCGATGTGAGGACCGCCGCCTTCCAGACAGGCGCCACTATACAAAGTGTCGCAGAAGACGGGACCGATTGCGTGGAAGGCGAGACTGTAGTAGCTGTGATGAACGATGCGGTATTGAGGGAGAAGTTGGGAACATGGGAAGTGAAGCTGGCGAACGACACACGCGCTCTTGCCGCGGCGGTATCACAACTCAAAGAAGAAGAATCCCTGAGAGATACGCAACGCAAAGAAGATTTGGCCATGGAGGCACGGCTGGACGCGGCTATAGCTGAGGCCGAGGCCCTATATAAGGCCGCAATGGCCGCGGCTTTAGAGGGGCGGGAGACCGCCGGCATAAGATCCGGTATGCTTGAGGATATCAAAGTCTCGCGCGCCAAAGGCGCGGCGACAGATCCGGAAGTGGCGCAGGCAGAGCTCTCACATAACAGGGCTCTCGACAGAGCGAGCAGGGAGAGCCGCCTGGCCGAAGAGGCGCGCATAGCGCTTGCCGAGGCGCGGCTGGAGCGCGCGCAACACGGTTTTGACAGCCAGGCGAGGCTTGCCGCGTCAAATATGCTTATAGAAACGGCCCGC
>JAFGRN010000073.1 GCA_016935115.1 Candidatus Omnitrophota bacterium
GGCACATTTACGGTGATGAACGACGTTGATGCATCGGATACGGTGAACTGGAACGGTAGGTTGGGTTTTGACCCGATCAGGGGTTTTTACGGCAAACTTGACGGGCAGGGTAATACGGTATCCGGCCTTACTATAGAAAGGCCGGATGAGGATTATGTCGGGCTCTTCGGGGATACTAACAGGGCGCCGGATAATTGGACGGTCCCAGTTATTCAGAATTTAAATCTCGCATCGGCGGCGGTCAGCGGGCGTGATTACGTGGGCACTTTGGTAGGTGCCGGTTATGGTACGGATATAAGGAACATTAATCTATCGGATGTAGATGTTAATGGCCGCAATAGTGTGGGCGGGCTTATAGGATTGTCCTCAGACAAAGCTAATTACTACTTGAACGGCTTTGGCAGATGGATCGAACATGCTCAGACTCCAGGCCTTGTATCCTATTCCAGCGTTAGCGGCAATGTTATGGGGACAGGTGAGTTTATAGGCGGTCTTGTCGGAAGGACGGCGAACGCCGGCTCTACATCATTGATGTTAAACAGCATCTCTTATTCCTCGTCCTCAGCCACCGTTACTGGCAATAACGCCGTTGGAGGCCTTCTCGGAAATCTAAACAGTGTTAACTTATATGGCCAGGGTGTTTCCAACTGCTATGCCGACGGATATGTTTATGGGAACAGCAATTTTGGCGGTCTTGTTGGACAAAATATCCAATCCGGCATAACCGGCATCACAGACTCCTACACACCCAATATCTATAATGCCCTCGACCTCCAGCTCATGAAATACGACCTCGACGGCACATTTACGGTGATGAACGACGTTGATGCATCGGATACGGTGAACTGGAACGGCGAAAAGGGATTTGAGCCGATAAATAATTTCAAAGGGACATTTAATGGGGGAGGACATACGATAGATGGTATTGCCATAAACCGGCCCAATGACTGGTGCGTGGGCCTTTTTGGCTACATAGATGGGGCTACTATAAGCGATGTTGGCATTAGCGGTGGGAGTATTAAAGGAAGCCAGTATGTCGGCGCGCTTGTCGGGTATAGCAATGCAACAGGATTGAGGTCATCATCTATATCGCGCTCTTTCTCGACCGCGTCGGTCGAAGGTATATACAGCGTGGGCGGGCTCGTAGGCTACGCTTACAGGACAAGCATATCCGATTCTTATGTTAATGCCGCCGTCCGCGGCACACAGGACGTAGGCGGACTGGTAGGCTACAATGACTATTACTCTACCATATCTAACTCCTATTCAGCGGGAAGCTCGTACGGTATAAATAGTAACAATAATAATATCGGCGGGCTCGTAGGGCTTAATAACCATGCCGCTATTTCCAATTCTTATTCTGTTGCCCTTGTAAGCGGATCGGGAAATTATGGCAGGCTTGTTGGAGAAAATGCCTACGGAACCATAAGAAATTCCGCCGAACTGGATCTTCACAATGGCATCAATGCCATAGGTTATGATGATGCTACCAATGGCCCCAGGCGTTATCTATATCCGGATATGGGCCTTGATGTTATCAGCCCCTGGATATTCTATTCACCGCGGTATCTACCAACTATCTATACATCGTGGAATTTCGACAGCATATGGAGTGAGGAAAATGGGTTACCGCAGCTTAAGTGGCAGACGGCGTAATATATAAACATTAGTTGCTTGGCGGAGAAAGCAGGCCCCGGAGATTCCGAGGCCTGCTTTTATGTTGACAAAAGGTAATAATGAGTATATACTCATAACATAACCTGTGGACAGTTTTTATAAAATAGGTATTTAAAATTATGCCGACAAAGAAAGATACTAAAAAAAAACGCTAAAATAGGCCGCCCTATAAAGGCCAGAATAATTGGGGGAGAGCCCAGAACAAAGCAATTCAGCCCCAGGGGACGCGTAGGCAGGCCTGGATATAAAGAGATAAAGTTGGATGAGTTTGAGGCCATAAAGATAACCGATTATATGGGCCTTAACCAGCGCGAAGCATCGAAACATATGGGCATAAGCCAGCAGACGTTTTCAAGGGTATTAAGAAGCGGCCGGAAATGCCTTGCGGAAGCCCTTATAAACGGCGAAATAATAAAGGTCCATGGAGGAGTATTTAAAGTTGAAAAAATGCCTGGTGGTCATTAAGATAGCGGTATTATTGATGATCCTGGCGCTTGTATCAATAGCGGCAAGCGGCTGCGCATCGATCCCGATCCCAAATTGCATTCCGGTACCGAATAATTTCCCGATACTCGGCGCATTACTGTAGACGAGGCGTATAAATCCTACCAATAGGTAATAAGACCCTTAAAGACAGGCCCCTTTAATCTATATTGCTATGTCCTATAATATATCTTATGTAAACTACACAAGCTCAGAATATTGATATCCTGATGGTTCTATTCCCTGCGGTAGTTATTCCTTCTTATGGACTTCTATTGATTCTATTGAGAACTCTTTATCATGGATTATATCGAAATCAGGACTTCCGCAGGCAGGACATTTAATAGTGGGCTTATCAACTTTACTGTCTTTTTGGCAGGCGCGGCATTTTAGGATCAGTTTTAATGGTTTGATATTAAGAACGATATTTTCGAATTCTGTGCCTTTTGCCATTACCCTGAAGGTCTCGACCAGGCCTTCAGGCTTAACGTGGCTTAAAGGGCTTAATACGGCGTTTATAGCCGATATTTTACGGCCTTTTTCAAGGGATTTTGCCCTGGTATTCAGGGCATTCAGGATCTCTTTAGAAAACGTCAAATCATGCATATTATCCTCCTGAAATCTCTAATTTGGAACGTATATTTTCGGGGATCCTGACAGGGTTCAGATCCTTGTTTACGCAGGCCCAGACTACCTTGCCTATGACCAAAGTTGTATCATCCTTTTTGATTTCCTGGGCAAACTCAAGTGAGGCCCTGCCGATCTTTTCCGGCCGGATAAATACCCTGATTTTGTCGCCATATCTGGCAGGGCTTTTGTAGTCGATCTCCAGGTGCACTACGGGGAATATTATGCCATTTTTGGCATACTCCGCCAGGTTGATCCCAAGGCTGCGGAAATACTCAGTACGAGCCTCCTCAAAGTGTTTCAGGTAGGCGCCATAATAGACGACGCCTCCCGCATCCGTGTCATGGTAATAGATCGTTTTTTCCAGGTAAAAATCGTTCATAATTAATAAGAGGCCCTGCCCGGAATATTTTCCCAATCTTTAAGGAACGCCAGTCTTCCCCGCTATTTTCTGGGGTATTTTTCAAGTATTCTGAGCATGGAATCAGCGCATTCCGGCATGCTTACCATATTCTCCAGCAGTATCTGCCGTGCGGAAAAGTTTTTGCCATAAAGGGCATAGTTGCCATCCCATTCTTGTGTTATTACCGCGCCTTCCAGCTTGATGCCTGCGAATAAGCCGCGGGTCCTGGAATAAGAGAGTATGCCGCCTTTAAGCTGTATGTCCGTGGATGCTTCAGCGGCCCTGCCGACCGGCCCCGCGGCGACGGATGCATCGGCCCCAAGTTTGAACCTGCCGTCAAGTATACCGTCTATGCTTCTCTTGTTCATTACGAGAAGCACAAAATCCGTGGCCTGGCCGCCTATCTGCCATCCAAAACTGCCGCCCGCCATTGTGAATGCGGCCGGGGGCGACCAATATCCGGTCTTATCGTCCCTTACCATTATGATGCCCTGCCCGTATTTTCCGCCGAATATGAAACCAGCGGATATTGTGTTAGGGAATATGCATATAGCGTGGCAGCTTCTCATCAGATCTTCCGGTATTGACTGATCCGGCATCTGCTGTATCTCGTCAAGTACATTTCCCGCTTCCTCGACAAGCCTCGACCATCTACTCTCGGCGCCTGCTGAGTTAACGAAGAGTAAGGCGAAAAGGGCCGTATAAACAGCTATTAAACCTATTTTTTTCATTCCTCCTCCTTTTTTATTTGGATTTTATAGCTATAACTTTAACAAAATCTGCGGCGTCTTCTATCTTATCCGTGACGCCTTCCAGGTATTCCGCAAGCTGGTATGTCAATAGCAGTGTAGCCGGCTCAAGTTTTGCGTGTATAATGGCTTCTATCAGCGTCTTCTTCTGGTCGTCGGCATCGTGTTCATAGCGATCCACATCCCCGCAATCGGATATAGCTTTTTTAAGGTCATTCTTCGAAACGGCTTCAATGGCCTCTTTGAGCTTCGATATTGAGCTTACTATAAGGTCTGTGGCGAGCGATATGTTTGTAAGTATGTTTTCGGGCAACTTCTCTTCTATAAATCCCAGTAACCGCGCCGAACCGTTAGTCCAGTCTGCTATCTTGTCCAGGGTGTTGGCAAAATGCATAAGGTCTTCTCTGTCGGGAGGCAGCAGAAGCCCCTCGGAGAGTTGTTCGACCATCTTGCCTTTAAGGAGATCGGCCCGGTGCTCGCTCTCCCTGACATTGGATATGGCCGCCATCTTTGCCTGGAGATCCCCTTTGATAAAGGCCTTGACCGATTCCGCGAAATAATGCACGGTCATGTAGGTCTCTTCGACATGCTTCTGAGCGTCTTTAAGTATGGACTGTTCCTCCGCCCTGCCAAGCCATCCAAGTATGTTCCTTATCTCTTTCATTGTTACCCCCTTATTGTAATTGTATTTTTATGAAAAGCATCAGGCCTTTTAAGGCCAGAAAACTTATTATGCCAGAGATGAACGGTGTTGCCATCCAGCATAGAACCATATCCCTCATGATGCTAAGATTCAGTACCTTGAGCCCTCTTACCAATCCCACCCCCACTATGGCTCCAACAATGGAGTGGCTTGTTGAAACAGGTATGCCGAACAGGGTGTATATGTGCACATTGACGGCGCTTGCTAGCTGTGCGGAAAAGGCCATGACAGGCAGGAGGCTTGTTATCTCCGATCCCACGGTCTCTATGACTTTGTATCCCCATGTGGTTATGCCTACGAGTATCGCGAAGCCTCCGAGTATTATGCTGACCTTCGGCGCAAGTATGCCGGCACCGGCCATAACTCCGGTGGCATTGGCCACATCATTTGCGCCCCAGGAATATGCTACGTAACATCCGCTTAGTATTATAAGAATCGTGAGAGTTTGCCGCATATATCTTCGGGGCACTATAAGCTGCAGTGTATTCAGGAATAGTACGCAGAAGATAAACCCCAGGATAGCAGCCCCGATAGGCGTAAGTATCCAGCAGGTAAATATATCGACGAGCATCTTCCATTTTACCGGAGCGCCTATAGCCACTCCCGCGCCCGCCACCGCTCCGACCATCGAATGGCTTGTCGAGATGGGCATCTTCCAGTATGTCGCGATCACTATCCAGGAACAGGCCGCGAAACAGGCCACAAGCGCCACGTATGCCGCCAGAGTCTTGTCGAGCCGGTCTATAGGGACTATTCCCCTGCCGATAGTCCGCGCTACATGGGATCCCTGCAGGAATGCCCCGAGAAAGCCAAATACGCATATGAGCAGTATTGCCCGCTTAAGGGTTATTGCACGCGAGCCTACTGCTGCGCCGAGGGAATTTGCGGCGTCATTGGCTCCTATGGACCATCCTACGCCCAGGCCCATTATGACCGTTAATATTATAAGTAATAAATTCATTCTTTATGATTATATTGTCGCAATAACGCTATGTCAAGGGATATCAGGCATGGCGGCTGCTGGGTCCCCTTGCCTTTTGCCGAACATGTGGTATAATTACCGCTATGGATATGAATACGGATAAGAGAAAAAGCCACATGAGGAAGGTTATCGCGCTCATCCTCGGCGGAGGACAGGGCAAGAGGTTATTTCCCCTTACCGAATACCGTTCCAAGCCGGCGGTACCTATCGCAGCCAAATACAGATTGATCGATATCCCTATATCGAACTGCCTTCACTCCAATATCAAAGATATCTATGTATTGACGCAATTCAACTCCGAATCCCTGAATAACCATATTAATAATACGTACCGTTTTGACTACTTCTCCAGGGCATTTGTAAGGATACTTGCCGCCGAACAGACGATCAATAACGCAAACTGGTTCCAGGGGACCGCGGATGCCGTAAGAAAAAATATTTCCCACCTTAACCTCACCGGTGATGAAGTGATCCTGATCCTTTCCGGGGACCATCTCTATAATATGGATTACCGCAAACTTATAGGTTTTCACATGAAACACGGCGCCGATTTTACGGTATCCGTAGTGCCGATAAAGCCGGGCGAGGCCAGTGAGTTCGGGGTTATGCGGCTCAGCGGCCGGGACAGGATAGTCGGGTTTAAAGAGAAGCCCAGGAAGAGGCCCGAAATGAAGGGTTTCGTATTCAAGGGAGGCATGCATGGCGTAAAGACAATGCCCGGCGAATATTGCCTGGCGTCCATGGGTGTCTATGTGTTCAATATTGGGGTCCTGAAGAGCGTGCTGGAAGGAAACGGCGCGGACTTCGGAAAAGAGATCATTCCCGATTCGATAAAGAAATATGACGGCGCCGGTTATGTCTTCGATGACTACTGGAAGGATGTCGGCACGATCAGGTCATTTTATGAAGTCAATATGGATCTCGCGGTAGGCAAGCCTTATATGTCATTCTTCTATGAGGGTTCTGTATTTACCCGGCCGCGCTTCCTTCCGGCGGCGCGAATTATTGCTTCGAAGATAGAAAAGGCGCTTATAGCCGAAGGGTCTATTATCACGGGCGCGCACATATCGAACTCTATAGTCGGCCTGCGTTCGGTCGTGGGAAAAAAATGCAGGATTTCACGCACTGTCCTCATGGGCGCGGATTATTACGAAGACCGTCCCGAGGCCGCGTCGGTCAGGATGGGGATCGGAGACGGAAGTTTTGTCGATAAAGCCATCGTAGATAAGAATGCCAGGATAGGCAGGAATGTAATTATAAAGAATGCCAATAAACTGAAGAATTTCGACGGAGAGAATTATTTCATAAGGGACGGCATAGTGATAATCCCCAAAAATGCCGTCATTAAAGACGGTACACGTATCTAAGCCCTGAATCCCTGGCAGCTTCCCCTTCTTACGAGAGTTTCCTTGATCCTGTTTATGGTACCTGTTTTGTTAAGGGCCCAGGCAGGCGCGATATGGTCATCCCCTCTCCCCTCTCCCGTCAGGCGCTGTATTATTATATCTTCGGAAAGGTTCTCCAGGAAGTCGCAGGCGAGATCCGTATATTCATCCTGATCCAGGATCCGTACTTTGCCCGCGTGATACATTTTTTCAAGTTCACTGCCCTTAAGTATGTGCAAGAGGTGTATTTTAACCGCATCGACCTTGATTTCCGATAGTTTTCTCGCGGTTTGGATGATATCGTCTTTTGTTTCGCCCGGGAGTCCCAGTATGACGTGGACAGAAACCTGTATCGCCCGTGCCCTTGTCTCGTCATAAGCTTTCATAAAATCAGCGAACGAATGTCCCCTCTTTATGTATTTCAGGGTCCTGTCATGTATCGATTGGAGACCGTATTCTATCCAGACGTCGTACCTATTTTTATATGAGGCTATGAGATCCAGTTTATCGATGTCGACACAATCCGGGCGAGTACCTATCGATAACCCCACTATTTCTTTAAACGGGATTATAGAATCATATGTTTTTTTGAGTTTCGCCGTAGCCGCATTAGTATTGGTGAATGCCTGAAAATACGCTATGAACTTTTCGGCGGCCCGGGCTTGTCTTAAACCGCGAATTCCTGCTGAGAGCTGGTCTCTTACGGATTTCCCGGGGTCGGTATACGAAGAACGCGAACCATTATCATTGCAGTAAATGCATCGGCCCGGGCATGAGAATCCAGCGTCGAGACCTATCCTGTATACCTTGCAACCGTACCTTGTCTTAAGATACGAAGAATAGTCGTTATACAGCCGCGCCATGCCGTTTCTTCATCTTCCTTGTCTTATCCAGATAGATCATGAGTATAGATATCGCGGCCGGCGTCACGCCCGAGATGCGCGATGCCTGGCCGAGGTTTACAGGCTTCATCCTGCCCAGCTTCTCCTTTATCTCTGCCGAGAGGCCGTGAACATCCTTATAATCCAGGGTGCCGGGTATATTTATCTTCTCTATTCTGCCGAACCGGTCTATTTCACGTAGCTGCCGCGCTATGAAGCCTTCATATTTTATCTCCGTTTCTACAACGTCTTTTTCAGCTTCTGTAAGAACGGATTCCTTCCCGCCTGTAACCACATCCCGATATGAGACTCCCGGGCGTTTCAGTATCCTGTCGAGGCGGTTTTTCCTTAGCCTGCATATTTCACCGTCTATGCGCGCTTTCTTCTTAGTTGTTTTATCCAGCAGTTCATTGCTTACAAGGCCTATCCTGTTTCCGATATCCGCAAGCCGTGTATCCGCATTGTTTTCCCTAAGCAGAAGCCTGTATTCGACGCGCGAAGTGAACATCCGGTATGGTTCGTTCGTTCCTTTGGTAACCAGGTCATCTATCAGGACGCCTATATATGCCTGAGATCGGCCAAGGATAACGGGTTGCCTCCCTTTCATCTTCAGCGCTGCGTTTATCCCCGCCATTAGGCCGAGGCTGGCGGCCTCTTCATATCCGGTAGTGCCGTTTATCTGTCCGGCAAGATACAGTCCGCCAACGGATTTAGTTTCCAGTGTCGAATAAAGTTCGGTCGGATCGATATAATCATACTCGATTCCATAACCGGGGTAAACTATCTTAGCCTCTTCGAGTCCCTCTATGGAATGTATTATCTTTTCCTGGACATCCGGGGGCAGGCTGGTAGATATCCCGTTAGGGTAGTACTGTATTGTATTGAGGCCTTCAGGTTCGATGAAGATATGATGACGATCTCTATCCGGAAAACGATACACCTTGTCTTCTATGGACGGGCAGTACCTTACGCCGGTTCCCCTGATTATGCCCGTGAATAGCGGTGACCGGTCGAGGTTCGATGCTATTATCTCATGAGTCTTTTTATTGGTATATGTTATGTGGCACGGCATCTGTTTCAGGGATATCTTCTTGGTGCGGAATGAAAAAGGCCTTATTGATTCATCTCCGTTCTGGGCCTGCATCTTTTTGAAATTTATTGTCCTGCCGTCAAGCCGCGCGCATGTGCCGGTCTTAAGGCGCCCCATCTTCAGCCCCAGGCCGGCAAGGGCTCTTGACAAGCCTTCCGAACTGCCCTCTCCTTCCCTTCCGCCGGCATGGTGTTCAAGTCCTATATGTATGAGGCCGTTAAGAAATGTTCCCGGTGTTACCACCACACATTCCGCATGGAATAAATTACCGGAAGTTGACTTAACCCCTTTTATGAAGCTATTCTCAATGATAAAGTCCTCGGCCATGCCTTCTAGTATAGTGAGGCCGGTCTGGCCTTTAAGGACTGCCTTCATGTATGATCTGTAGGCATCGATATCTATCTGTGCCCTGGTGGATTGGACTGCCGGGCCTTTTTTGGTATTAAGGGTGCGGAATTGTATGGCAGCCGCGTCTGCTGCCATAGCCATCTGCCCTCCGAGAGCATCGATCTCCCTGACGAGCTGTCCCTTTGCGAGGCCGCCAATGGCAGGATTGCACGACATAAGCCCGATCGTATCCGCGCTCATAGTCAATAAGAGCGTATTACAGCCCAGTCTCGCCGATGCGAGCGCTGCCTCGCATCCCGCATGGCCTGCCCCTATGACTATTATGTCAAATTTATTATTCATAACATATTGTGCAGCAACTGGTTAAATTAATATATTATAACATGGTCTTGCATTTTTTATAATATAGTGTATACTGATATATGGATGACAACGGCCTAATGACCCGTTCACGGGCCTCTGGCACAACGTGCCGACAGATGCTGTTGCCATCCGGAATCTTCCCGCCGTAGAAATAACGGCGGGTTTTATTTTTATTGCTTTCTGAGGGGTGCCAGAGAGAGCATTATCTGGATAGTCTTAAGGGCTTCCTCAAGGTTCACGGGCTTGGTTATATAATAATCCGCCTCGAA
>JAFGRN010000074.1 GCA_016935115.1 Candidatus Omnitrophota bacterium
AGTTCCGCAGGTTCCCCTTTTTATCCTGAACAAAAGACCGACCCGAAGGGGAATATTTTCAGTGCTCACATAACGAGGATCAGGGCTTACTTCTTGAAGGGATGATAGGGAGGATATTTTTGCCGCTGCCGCTTACGGGGCATTGACAATTATGATGTATATTGTATAATTATCTCCACTATGCAATATAAGTTCAACGGCGGCGTACACCCGTTTACTTTCAAAAGTCTCGCCTCGGACCGGCCAATTAAAAAACCCTTTATCCCGAAGAAGGTGGTGCTCCCGCTTTTGCAGCATACGGGATCTCCCGCGGAGCCGGTCGTTGCCGTCGGCGATACAGTGAAAGCGGGGGATCTTATAGCGAAACCCTCGGGCTATATCTCGAGCGCCGTACACGCCTCCGTGAGCGGCAAAGTCGCCAGGATGGCGTACTTTTCGACGTATAATCAGCCCAGGGTCCTATCGGTGGTGATCGAGACCGATGCAGACGCGGAGCAGGATTTCAGGATGAAACCGGCCGGGGACCCTGATACGCTGTCCAGGGAAGAGATGATAGGCCGCATACGCGCCGCGGGCGTGGTGGGCCTCGGCGGCGCGGGCTTTCCGACGGACGTAAAGCTTTCCCCTCCCGCAAATAAACCGGTTGACACAGTCATATTGAACGGGGCGGAGTGCGAGCCTTACCTTACCTGCGACCATCGCCTGATGCTGGAGAAGACGAAGGAGATATTGAAGGGCCTGGATATTATAGTAAGGATCCTGGGCGCCAAACAAGCTTATATAGCCATAGAGAATAACAAACTTTCCGCCATCTATGCCATGGAGAAGGCCCTTAAGCAATACAGCTTCCGCAGCCTTAAAACCGCAAAAGTCATATCTCTTAATGAGAAATACCCGCAGGGCGCCGAAAAGCAGATAATCAAAGTCATCCTGAACAGAGTGGTGCCGGCGGGAGGATTGCCCATGGACGTAGGTTGTGTCGCGAATAATGTAGGCACCGCGTACGCTGTATATGAAGCGGTTTACTTCAATAAGCCGCTTATCGAAAGAGCTATTACCATAACCGGAAAGTGCGTCAAAGACCCATTGAATATCTGGGTCAGGATGGGAACCCTGCTCAGCGACCTCAAAGGCGTCTTCGGCGGTTTTACCGCTGAGCCGGGAAAAGTCATAATGGGCGGGCCGATGATGGGTATCGCGCAGTATTCTATGGATGTCCCGATATCGAAAGGCGTCGGGGGGATAGTATTTCTTACACAGGAAGAGATCGACCCGGGCCGCGAGAGCGTCTGCATACGCTGCGGCAGGTGCATGGACGCGTGCCCCATAGGGCTCGTGCCGACCACGCTCATGTACAGGGTAAAGAAGGAGAATTTTTCGGAAGCGAAAGAACTGGGGATAATGAACTGTTACGAGTGCGGAGCGTGCGCGTACACGTGCCCCGCCAAGATACCGCTTGTCGATTATATGAAATTCGGTAAAGCCAGGAACCAGGTTATATAGGAGATGGCCATGAATGGATCGTTCGCAGTGTCGATCGGCCCGCACATAAAAGATAAGATCTCCACAAAGCGCGTCATGTGGGCCGTGGTGCTGGCATTACTGCCCGCAGGAGCCGCGGGAGTATTCATCTTCGGGTTGAATTCGCTTGCCGTTATCGCCGCGGGGACAATATCCGCTGTCGCGACGGAAATGGCGATACTTGCCATAAGGAAGAAGGATATCTGGGCTATCCGCGACGGCAGCGCCGTGCTGACGGGACTTCTTCTGGCCTATAACCTGCCGCCGAATGTCCCGGTATGGCTACCCGTAGCGGGATCGTTCTTTGCCATAGCCGTTGCCAAACAGGCCTTCGGCGGGCTCGGCCATAATATATTCAATCCGGCGCTTGCCGGAAGGGCCTTTCTCATGATCTCATGGCCGGCGCTTATGACTACCTGGCAGAATCCGCGCTGGCAGGTCCACGCTGTTACGAGCGCCACCCCGCTGGTGTTTGCCAAGGGCGGCGGCGAATTCGCGGGGACGGGCACGGTGAGTTATCGGGATCTCTTTATAGGAAACCACGGCGGCTGTATTGGCGAGGTCTGTGTGGCCGCGCTTCTGGCCGGAGCCGCCTACCTGTTCATAAAGAAATATATAACATGGCGTATTCCGGCCACATATATAGCGACGGTGGCATTGTTAAGCTGGATATTCAACGGTACGAAAGGCCTATTTACCGGGGACGCGCTCTTCTTCGCGCTGGCCGGGGGGCTTGCCCTGGGAGCATTCTTCATGGCGACAGATTATGTCACCAGCCCGATAAGCAATAAAGGCAAGATTATCTTCGGGTTCGGATGCGGCGCCTTAACTTTTTTAATAAGAAAGTTCTCCGGATATCCCGAAGGGGTATCGTATGCGATCCTTATCATGAACGCGGCAGTGCCACTGATAGACCGTTATACATTCCCGAAATGGTTCGGATGGAGCCCGGCGCCGAAGAGGGGGTAAAAAGTGAAACAGACAGTTAAGTTCGGGTTGATATTGGGATTTATATGCCTCATAGCGACTTTTATACTCGCGTTTACGCATGAAATTACGAAACCGAAGATAGAAGAACAGATAAGGCGCGAGGAGGAAGCGGCGCTTAAGGCGATACTGCCGGAAGCGGATTATTTCAGGCCCGGCGAGGCCGACGGCATAGAATATTTTGAGGGCCTCAGGCAGTCGGAGCTTATAGGCTACTGCCTTAAGGTTACGGGCTCAGGTTATGGCGGGTATATACATATGATGGTCGGCATAGATCCTTCCGGAGTCATCAAAGGGGTGCGCATACTCGAACACCATGAGACGCCGGGCCTTGGTTCGAAGATAGACGAGATCAGGAAAGGGGACAGCTCGCCGTATTTTTTAAGACAATTTGTCGGCAAGCGCGGCGATTCGCTTGCGATCAGGAAAAACATAGACGCCATAACCGGTGCCACTATATCGTCGAAGGCTGTTACGGACGCGATTCAAAAAACAGTTAGCGAATTTTTGCAGAAGGTTAAGAGGTAAAATGAAGACATCGAGCGAGCTTATAAAGGGGCTCTGGAACGAAAACCCCACATTCAAGATGATGCTCGGCCTGTGCCCTACATTGGCCGTCTCGACCAGCGTAGTTAATGGGCTGGGCATGGGAGTGGCGGCCACATTCGTTCTCGCCGGGTCTAGCGTTATCGTCTCGATGGTCAGGCACATTATACCGGAGAAGGTAAGGATACCCTGCTACATCGTGATAATAGCCACCTTTGTGACTATCATAGAGCTTTTGATGAAAGCATATATGCCGCTCTTAAGCCGTGCCTTGGGCATGTACGTCCCTCTCATCGTGGTTAATTGCATAGTGCTGGGGCGAGCCGAGGCTTTCGCATCCAAGGCGGCTCCGGTAGTTTCAGCGATCGATGCGCTGGGCATGGGCATGGGATTTACCTGGGCTCTCTGCCTTATATCGGCAATACGCGAAGCGCTCGGCAACGGCACCATACTCGGATTCGGCATATCGGACTATTTTTCGCCTCCGCTTTTCATGATACTCGCCCCGGGAGCGCTTCTTACCATAGGCGTGCTCATAGCGGCCATAAATCATTTTTCCGCCAGGAAGGACGATAAGAGATGGACATAAGCGCCTTCGCGGCGATATTGATAAGCACGGTTTTCATAAATAATTTCATATTATCGCGCTTCCTGGGCCTGTGCCCTTTCATAGGCGTGTCTAAAGAAACCGGTCCGGCCGTCTCGATGGGCCTGGCGGTTACGTTCGTTACCACTACCGCGTCGATCCTGACATGGTTTATCTATGATCTCATCCTTATTCCGCTTCATCTGGAATATCTCCGCACCCTGAGTTTCATATTGACGATAGCTTTCTTTGTCCAGTTCGCTGAGATCGTTATACAGAAAAAGATGCCGTCACTGTATAAAGCTTTCGGCATATATCTTACATTGATAACCACGAACTGCGCCGTGCTAGGCGTTACCGTCCTGAATACCGATATGTTCTTCCTGAAGTATAAAGCCGTTGCCGGCAGTTTCCTGATGTCCGCGCTGCAGGGCCTGGGAGCGGGCGCCGGCTTCACCCTGGCAATGCTTCTCATGTCAGGAATAAGAGAGAGGCTGGAGTATGCCGAAGTGCCGCGCTGTTTTAGGGATGTCCCGATAACTTTTATAATAGCGAGCCTTATGTCGATGGCATTTCTCGGCTTCAGCGGATTTAAAATATGATATTTCGCATACTCACTCCGGTAGCGGCGATGGCCGCCCTCGGGCTTCTATTCGGCGCTGGCCTGGCATTCGCTCTCAGGATATTCGGGATAAAACCCGACCCGAAGATATTCGAGATATTATCGAATTTGCCCGGTATAAATTGCGGAGCATGCGGCAAAGCCGGATGCGCGGCATTTGCCGAGGCTCTCGCAAGAGGCGAGGCTGTACCCTCCGGATGCTCTGTCAGCAGCGCCGAGGCGCGCAAAGCGCTTGCGCGCATCCTCGGCCTTGAAACAGAGGAAAAGGTCAGGATGGTTGCCACGGTCTTTTGCAATGGCGGCGCCCGCGCGAAAGATAAATTCGCCTATGGCGGCATAAAGAGTTGTAAGGCGGCGACGCTTCTCTTCGGGGGGCAGAAAGTATGCAGTTTCGGCTGCCTCGGTTTCGGGGATTGTGTGGATGAATGCCCGTTCGGCGCCATAAAAATGGGCGAAGACGGCATCCCTGTCGTAGATCCGGAAAAGTGCACAGCCTGCGGCAAGTGCGTAAAGATATGCCCCAAGAACCTTTATAAACTGCTTCCCGTGAACATAGTTTACTATGTAAAGTGCAGTTCTAAAGATCCCGGCGGCGTGACGGCGAAAGCCTGTTCTTCGGGATGTATCGCGTGCGCAAAATGCGAAAAAGTTTGCCCGACAGGAGCAATTAAGGTAGAATCTAACCTTGCGGGGATAGATCCGGCCAAATGTGAAAACATAGGGAAATGTTTCGAGGTTTGCCCCACAAAGGTAATAAAGAAGAGAGGATGACATCATGCTGGAGATAACCCATGAAAATTTTGAGAAAGAGATCCTTAAATGCGGCAAGGTGGCTGTCATAGATTTCTGGGCGCCGTGGTGCATGCCGTGCAAGATGCTGACTCCGACGGTGGAGAAACTGGCCGCGGAGCTTAAGGATAAGGCCGTTATAGCCAAGTGCAATGTGGACGACACCCCGGACCTGGCGACGGATCTCTCGGTGCTGAATATCCCCACGCTCATAATATTCAAGGGCGGGGAAGAGGTTGCCCGGATGGTAGGCGTAAACTCAAAGGAAGCCATAGAGGCGAAGCTCAAGCCGCTTATGGCATAATAGGGGCGGCGCATGAAGATCGCTGTGCTGTGTTCCGGAAACGGTTCTAACCTGCAGGCCATTATCGATGGCGTGAAGTCGGGTTATATACCGGCCGAGATAGCTCTTGTCGTGAGCGACAGGAAAGATGCTTACGCGCTGGTCAGGGCCAGGGAGGCGGGGGTGTACAGGCTTGCGCTGTCTATCGGCGATTTTAAGTCACGCGAAGATTTCGACAGGGAGATAATGAAAAACCTGAAGGCCAGGGGGGTCGACCTGGTCGTGCTCGCGGGCTATATGAGATTGCTGAGCCCGGAGTTTATACGCGAGTACAGCGACAGGGTGATAAACATACATCCGGCGCTTCTGCCGTCATTCAAGGGCACGCACGCCATCAGGGATGCGCTTAAGTACGGCGTGAAGGTTACCGGTGTAACCGTGCATTTTGTAGATGAAGAGCTTGATAACGGGCCGGTGATACTGCAGAAGGCGGTTGATATCAGGGAAGATGATAACGAAGAGACGCTACTGGAACGCGTCCATAAAGAAGAGCACAAGCTATACCCCGAGGCCATTAAATTATTCGCTGAAGGAAAGCTTAAGATCGACGGGAGGAGAGTCGCAAGGCAATGAGCACGAAGATAAAGGATGTCATAGCTAGGGAGATACTGGATTCCAGAGGAAACCCGACCGTTGAGGTCGATGTTATACTGCAGGACGGTTCGTTCGGTCGCGCGGCGGTTCCCAGCGGCGCGTCCACGGGCGAGCATGAAGCGGTGGAGTTAAGAGACGGCGACAAGTCCCGTTATATGGGTAAAGGCGTCATTAAGGCGGTGTCGAACGTTAACGGCGAGATCCGCAAGGCGGTGAAAGGTAAAGATGCCCTGAAACAGGGCGAGCTGGACCAGCTTCTTATAGACCTCGACGGCACGCCCAATAAGGGAAAGCTCGGCGCGAACGCGATCCTCGGCGTGTCCCTGGCCGCCGCGAAGGCCGCCGCGGAGTCGAAAAAGATGCCGCTCTACAGGTATATAGGCGGGAATAAGGCATGCGTCCTTCCCATACCAATGATGAACATATTGAACGGCGGCTCGCATGCCGATAATAACGTTGACCTGCAGGAGTTCATGATAATGCCCATTGGGGCCGGTTCTTTCAAGGAGGCCCTCAGGTGGGGATCTGAAGTATTTCATAACCTGAAAAAGATACTGCACGATAAGAAACTTTCTACATCCGTCGGAGATGAAGGCGGATTCGCGCCGGACCTTAAGTCGAACGAGGAAGCCGTAGAGGCCATACTCGCGGCAATAGATAAGGCCGGGTATAAGGCTGGTAAGGATATTTGTATAGCGCTCGATCCGGCGGCAAGCTCGTTCTTTGAGAAGGGGAGATACATCCTGGAAGCGGAACCGAAGGTCTCCAATACTTCAAGGGATATGATAGAGTTCTATGCCAGATGGGTCGCGAAATATCCGATAGTATCGATAGAGGACGGCCTGGCCGAAGACGATTGGGACGGCTGGAAGGCCTTGACCGACAGGCTGGGTAAGAAGATACAGCTCGTCGGAGACGACCTGTTCGTGACGAACGTGAAACGACTCAGGATGGGCATAGAGAAGAAGGTTGCGAACTCGATACTCATAAAGGTCAATCAGATAGGCACTCTCTCCGAGACACTGGATGCGATAGACCTTGCCAGGAAATACGGTTATACCGCGGTGGTTTCCCACCGTTCCGGAGAGACAGAGGATACCACCATAGCGCATCTGGTCGTAGGCATGAATACGGCCCAGATAAAGACAGGATCTATCTGCAGGACCGACAGGATCTGTAAGTATAACGAGCTTCTGCGGATCGAGGAGAGCCTCGGCAAAAAAGCCGTTTACGGAAGAGGCGCGAAGGAATGGCTAAGAAAGTAAACCGGGCAAAGGTATTGCTGGTCCTGGCCGTGATGGCCGCCGTATTTCTGCCGTCATTCGCAAAGTATTATGAACTGCATGACAAGAAGAACGCCCTCGAGGCGCGAATCGACTTTCTGAAGAAGGAGAACAAGCGCCTGACGGAGGAGAAGAAGCTGCTCGAGACGAACATATCTTATATAGAGAAGAAAGCCCGCGAAAATCTCGGCGTGGTGAGAAAAGGCGAGATAGTCTTGAAAGATACGGGAAGATGATAGCATATGGAACAAAAGGACATCGTCGTACAACCGCAGGATAATACCCTGCCGGCGAATTATCTTGGCCTGGAGGAAGAATATTCCAGCATCAAGAAGTCTAAGGTGGTCATCGTCCAGGCGCCGTATGATAAAACGACCACTTACGTGCATGGCGCCGTTAACGGCCCCGCCGCTATAATTGACGCCTCCAGGTATATGGAGCGCTTCGACGACGAGCTGAACCAGGAGACTTTCAAGATAGGGATCCATACGATGGATCCCCTGCCAGTCCGGGACCTGCCGAGCGAAGAGATGGTCGAAAAGGTGTACGCGCAGACAGGGGAGTTGCTTAAGGCGAACAAATTCCCAGTATTGCTGGGCGGCGAGCATGCCGTGACGATAGGGGCGGTGAAGGCGTTTAAGGATGCATATCCCGGTCTTTCCGTGCTCCATCTCGACGCTCATAGTGATTTAAGGGATACCTATTTCGGTTCGAAACTGAACCACGGTTGTGTCGCGCGCCGCATCTCCGAGATCTGCCCGATAGTCCAGGCCGGGACGAGAAGCATCTCGAAAGAGGAGAAGGATTTCCTGGCTTCCGGAGCGAACGGCAGGATAAAGATCTTCAACGTCTATGATATACTGGAGATGCCGCTGTGGAAGGACAGCGTCTCCAACAGCCTTTCCGAGAATGTCTATATCACGATCGATCTCGATGTATTCGATCCTGCGCTTGTTCCGGCCACGGGTACGCCCGAGCCGGGCGGGATAGGATGGTATGAGGCGCTGTCACTTTTAAGGGAAGTCACGAAGGATAAGAAAGTAGTCGGTTTCGATGTTGTAGAACTCTGCCCGATAAAGGGCAATGTCGCCTCGGATTTCCTGGCGGCCAAACTGGTATACAGGCTTCTCGGGTACGTCTTCCCGATAAAAAAATAGTAAGGATAGCCATGCTCTTATTACCGCGTAAAAACCTGCTCGTTCCGAAGAAGATGTTCTTCACAAAGGGGGTAGGCACCCATAAGGCGGAGCTCAGGAGTTTCGAGCTTGCCCTGCGCGATGCCGGAATAGAGAAATGCAACCTCGTCCATGTTTCGAGTATAATGCCGCCCGAGTGCAAAGTCATATCTAAGAATGAGGGCCTGAAGGAGCTCCATCCGGGCATGATTACATTCGCTGTTGTCTCCAGATGCGCCGGCAATGAGCCCCACAGGCTGATAGCGGCGAGCATCGGCTGCGCCCTGCCGGCCGACCCTAACGCCTACGGGTACCTGAGCGAGCATCATGCCTTCGGCCAGAACGAAAAGATCGCCGGAGACCTTGCCGAGGACCTGGCGGTAGAAATGCTGGCTTCGACGCTCGGTCTCGAATTTGATGAAGATAAGTCGTGGGATGAGAATAAGGCTATCTATCAGTTGAGCGACAAGATCGTCCGCACGTCGAATATCACCCAATCCACAGTAATCGGCACCGAGGGCAATTACTCCACCGTTCTCGCCGCCGCGGTCTTCCTCTTCTAAAGCAAAAATATCTCCCGTTCGTACCGGGTATCTTCCGGCACAGGGGGGTGAAGTATGTTACAAAGCGACCACCTTCTCCTGTCAGCCCTTACAGCCCGGATATCTCGCGGGGACGTGGAAATTCCCCTGCGAGGAATTTCCACTCGGAAAGGTCGCTCGCTCTTTTTAGCATATAGTATGTATCCCG
>JAFGRN010000012.1 GCA_016935115.1 Candidatus Omnitrophota bacterium
AGGAGATTAACTCCGGGCGGGGCTTGCTCACCATGGCCCTATTTTAAAATAATATGAAAAAATATCTAATATTTGTCTTGATGGTCATGATAGTTGTGATGACGGTTCCTGTCAGCGCCGCCAGTGTGGGAGATCCGGAAACGCAAGGACAGGGAAAGGTCGCAACAGCGATAGATTGGTCATATATTTTTGACAGGCCCCTCGATTTCATAAAAGCGACTCGTCCCCCTGGACATAATAACGATAAGCCGCTTAATTTCAGGATAGATGATGGATACAATCTGGCCGGTAAGATTTCTTACGGACTTTTTAAATTTATGGATATTTATATAAAATTGGGCGTAGCTCAGTATAATTTAAAAGGCGATGTTTTTGTGGGAGGTACCAAGACTGTAGAAGAAAAGCTAAGAGCAAGAAATGCTTTTCTTTATGGCGGCGGCTTTAAATTAGCTTATGAATTTAAAGATGAATGGATCGTTGGTTGTGATGCGCAATATCTTACATCAGATCATGAGATGGATTTTAGAGCTACTAGCATGGCCACGGGGGCGCTTACCAGCGCAAAATATTATGATTGTCGTATGCAGGAATGGTACGCGGCCCCTTATATGGCCAAAAAGATCAAGGACCTTATTCTTTATATAGGTGGGAGATATTCCGATTTCAGGCTAAGTCAGAGCAAACCAAGTGACCCAAGACGGTGGGACAATTTAATATTTGATTCGGACTACAATATCGGCGTATTTACGGGAATAGTCTGGAACTATAAAGATAGTCTTAAATTGAGCGTAGAAGGCAGATTTGTAGACGAAGCGGCAATAAGTGTTAGTGCGGCATATAGATTCTAAATTTAGAAAATCTAAAAGAAGGGCAGGCAAATTGGCGGGGAATAGCCCTCTTTAAGACCCGAATTTTCTCGATAATAGTCACATTTAGCCTTATAATACATACTTGTAAATAGAGAGAGGTTTCCCCTCGGCTCATACGAAAGGGACCCCAGTTTCCGAAAGAGCAACGCAATCTCTGGTAATAGAAAACGGTGTCTGTCCCTATTTTGTGCAGTTCAGATAGAAGGGTTGTGTTCAAAATGCAGATAAGAAAAGGCGCATCATTTTTATTACTGGCCGTTTTCATTATCTTCCTGGGGATCGCGATATTCCATCCGTTTTCGCATGAGACGATTCATCACGAAGACGGTGGCGGCCATGAATGCCCCATCTGTCTTTGGTTATTTTACGCGGCGGCCATATCGTTATTCATAGTCGCATTCTTTGTTATATTACAGGTTATAAATTATATTATCTTTTTCCAGGCGCCACAGGTTATAAAACTGTCGATTCCCGCCAATATTTCCCGAGCACCTCCAAGTCTGCATTATTAAGTTATCCTGTTTTCCCGTGTTATCGATAATTTTTGTATGCTTGGAGGGTACGTATGTCCTGCAAAAAAATAATGTATTTTACGATTACCTTAGCGTTAATCTTAAATTCCGGTACCCTGCCTTCTGCCTGCGCGCACACTACGGTTTTCGACCTGGGAGAGGTGTTGGTGTCTACCGATGAGAAAGACCAGGATAAATTAAACATATCGGAAAAGAAGCGTATCGGACAGAAGGCGCTAAAGACGCATAAGGTGGTAGACCTCGCGGAGATACTTTCGGACGAACTTATCGAAGCGTACATGATCAGGAAGAGCGGTTACGGTAACGAGGTGGGCTTGCGGGGTTTCACGTGCGCGAATCTACGCTATACCCAGGATAATACGCTGATAGAAGGATCCTGCGGGAGCAGGAAAGACCCCCCGCTGTCACATATCAACATGCTCAATGTGGGAAAGATAGAGGTAAAAGAGGGCCCGTATGATGTCGCCACTCCCGGCGCTTTGGGCGGGTCGGTCAATGTAGTGACCAAGGATACCCGTGATGGCCTGCATGGGGAGGTCCTGTCCAAGTTCGGGTCATACGGATTCTTAAGCCAGGGAGGTTATTTAAACGGCGGCAATAAAGATATACAGGGGCTTTTTGGATATAACTATTCAAGGATGGGCCAATACAGGGATGGAGCGGGCAACAAGCTTACAAGCTTCAATCCCAATTATAATGAGAAGGGCCAGAATATGCGCGCTTTCGAAAAGAGCGACTACTGGACAAAAGTCGCGATCAGGCCTATGGAGGGACAAAAATTAGTAATGGAAGCTTCTTATGGCGATGGAACCGACATACTTACTCCCCGCGTCGCCATGGATACCGAAACAGAGCATACATATCTTAACAAGGCGGCCTATACCTTATCAAACCTTTCGTCATTTTCGGATGAGTTGGAATTATCCGGATATTATAACCTGATACAGCACTACCCTTACGGTAAATTCAGGATCGGTGCGGTCCATCAGAGGAGGATTGAGGCCATATCTTATATAGCAGGCGCCAAGCTTGAGAATAGAAAACAGTCCGATATAGCGTTGTTTAAATATGGCATAGATTTTTATAATCGTAACTGGGACGGAGCCGTGTATAACCGTTTTACCGGCGCGACACTTAATAGCCGGCTCTTTCCCAACGTCGAAGAACTGGATTTCGGGGCATACATATCCGGTGAAAAGGACATAGGAAAGCTTTCAATAGAAGCCGGCCTAAGAGGAGATATATACTATACAAGAGCCGGGGACACACTGCAATTCAGTTCCGCCGTTACGGACAAGAAGAGGCGTGTCGATATTTTTCCGAGCGCCGATATCTTCCTGAAATACTTCTTTACCGATGACATAAATGCTTTTGCGGGTACGGGCTTATCTGCACGGGAACCTACCGCAGTCGAAAGGTACATCCAGGACAGCGCTTCTTATTATGGCAACCCCAATTTAAAACCGTGCCATAATTTTGAAACGGACTTCGGATTAGAGGCGGACTTATTTAAAATGCTGCACGGAAAGATCAAAGGTTTCTACAGTTACCTTACCGATTATATATACCAGCAGCAGGTAAACAACGTAAGAAGCTATACGAATATAGACGCTTACATAGCGGGCATGGACGTCACGGGTTCGGTCCGTTTCGGAAAAGGCTTTTCCGTCGAAGGAGGCACGGCTTTTCAGTATGGCGGCAAGTATTCGCAGCCGCCCAGCAACAACAATAAGTACCTGGCCGAAGTATCACCGTTGAAGGCAAAACTTGCCGCGGTCTATGACCATAATGGAATATTCGCGACGTTCGAATGGATACATTCAAACGCCTATACGCGGTACGACAGCGCGGCGGGCGAGGTATATATTAAGTCCTGGGATGCCGTAAATTTCAGGACGACGTACAATGTCGGGGAGGCGGCGAAAAAATACCCGATATTACAAGGCATGAGCCTGCATTTCGGCATAGACAACATATTCGATGCCAAATACGCTGTTGCGAATTCCTACGAATTCGACCCTACCGACCCGACGGGCAGGAACGTGCGCATAGTAAACGAGCCGGGAAGGTTTATTTACGGCAGTTTTTCTTTCGTTTTTTAAACATAAAAGGAGGCGATAGTAATGTATAATTTTTTTATTAAGGGCGGGCCGCTTATGTGGCCGATCGCGCTGTGCTCGGTCGTATCCGCGGCATTTATCATGGAGAGGCTTAGCTTTTTTTATCGGACACGGCCAAAAAGTAAAAATCTCGATGAGAGAGTGCTTGATTTGCTAAAAGCCGGTAAGGGAGAAGATGCCGCCTCCTTATCGGAAAAGGACGGTAGTTTTCTCGGGCGCTTTCTTTCCGTCGGCATAAAAATAGCGGGCCATTCGGCTGATGACAGGCAGAAGATACTGCGCCGCGCGGGTTCAAGAGAGCTGGAAGACGGAGAAAAGCACCTGAGGATCTTATCCACAATAGGAAATATATCGACTCTATTAGGGCTTACCGGGACAGTTACCGGAATGATCCAGACATTCATGAAGATAGAGAGGATAGGCGGCGTCGCTGATGTGACAGTATTGGCCGGCGGCATATGGGAGGCCCTTCTTACTACAGCGGCGGGGCTTTTTGTGGCGATCCCCACGCTTACCTTTTATTATTATTTTGAGGGAGTTGTAGACGGCCGCGCCATTCAGTTAAGGAATGTCGCTTCAGATGTATTCGGTATACATTAAAGAAAGGGAATACATATGAGCGGAATGGAATTCGATCGTCGCAAAAGGCCGGCCGCAGGCCTTAACATGACCCCCCTTATCGATATGGTGTTTTTGCTGCTTATCTTCTTTGTCCTGTCATCACATTTTATATCCGAACAGGGTTTCAAGATAAAGCTGCCAAAGGCTGTCCGGGCCCAGGCTCAGAAGAACGAGAATATTGTCGTATTCGTACGCTCCGACGGGAGCATAATTGTTGAAGGCGAAACGATTTCAACGGATACGCTTGAGCGGAAGTTAGCCAGGTGTCTTGAGAGGTCAGTTTCAAAAACAGTTGTAATAAAAGCCGATGAAGACGTCAATTTGAAACTGGCGGTCAAGATAATGGATATCGCAAAGGCGGCTAACGCGGGAGGCCTTGTCATATCAACGCAGGTCGGGGATAATGAGATTATTAAATGAAGTGCAATTTTATTTTGTATTGTCGATAGCCTTACATGCGGCCCTGATAGGCTCGCATATGCCGTATTTTCAGAATACGCACAAAGACTCTTTCGAAGTCGAGTTTGAAAGGCAGGAGGAGATCCTGCCCAGGCAGCACCAGATCGCCAAGGAGAAGAAGATAGAGAAGGAAATCCCAAAACCTGAAATTCAGAAAGATATCGTAGAGGAAATAGCGGACAAGGCAGCCGTAAAGCCGGAAGAGACGGATGAAGAAATTAAGAGGTCCTTGCTGCGTTATCAGGACAGCGTAAAGCAGAGAATCCAGGAAGAAAAGAGATATCCTCGATCAGCGCTGCGTCTCGGCAGGGAAGGCACGGCACGGCTATTCTTTATTTTAGTGCCGTCGGGAGCTATAAAAGATATCCGGTTGTTACGATCCTCGGGCATCGCGGATCTCGACAGAGAAGCGATAGGCGCCGTAAATAGGGCAGGCCCTTTTCGGCCGTTCCCGGAAGGGGTCGGCGCGCAAGAGCTGAATTTTGAAATAGACGTCGCTTTTATGATTACGAAGAGCTAATGATTTTTCAAAGAGTTACAAAAATTCAACCCTATGGTACATACCTATAGAAACCGAGAGGTTCCTCTTCAGGCGAGCGCAGGAGGACCAAAATAGGGCCAAAACCTCTCTTAGTTTAAGTTCTCTTGTTTAGGCCACATCGGGCATTAAAGCGCCGCGGCTAATCACCGCGGCGTTTTTTATTGGCTATATACAGAGAGGGCATGCCCCTAGGCTTTTTGGCCGGGGATCCTGAAAGGATTCGAACTCTTGGCTGGGGCCCGTGAGTCGACTTGGTACACTGCCGGATATGATTTGACTTATCTTCTTATTATATGTATATTTATAGAATAAATGTCAAAGGGGAGAGGATGGTAGCTCAAGGGGCCGAGAGAGAAGATAATCGTATCAATCTTAAAGACGTAACAATTTATCCCGCCGCAATAGCCGAAGTTCCCGCAAAAATCGTATACTACTATGCTTTTATGCCTATCAAGACCGATGGTTATTTGATGACGGTGGCGATGGCCACCCCGCCGAATATCCAGAAATTGGATGATATCTCGCGGATTTTAAAAAAGAAGATAGAAGTTATCCTGGTGCCGGAGGCCGACCTGACCGATGCGCTGAAAAAATATTACGGTGTGGGAGCCGATACCATAGATAAGATGGTTTCCGAGCGCCTCAAAGATGAGGCCCCGGATATCCCGCCCGAAGAGGCGCGCGGTGCGGCAGAATCGGCTGATGACGCATCGATAATAAAGTTTATCAATCAGATAATGCTTGAAGCGCACAAAGACCGCGCGACGGATATCCATATCGAGCCGTACGAAAACGAGCTTAGGATACGCTACAGGATAGACGGCATACTTCACTACACCAAGGTCCCGTCCTCTATAAAGAATTTCCAGTCCTCGATAATCTCAAGGATAAAGATAATGGCCAATCTTGACATAGCCGAACATCGCGTCCCGCAGGACGGCAGGATAAATATAAAGACCGGCGATAACGACGTTATCGACATGAGAGTCTCTACAATACCTACGCCTTTCGGAGAAAGCATCGTGATAAGGCTTTTGTCTACGAATGTAAATTTCAAGGATTTTGGTCTGGCGGACCTGGGACTGGAGAAGAAGGACGGCGAGATTTTCGAGGCATTGATAAGAAAGCCGCACGGCGTAATCTTCCTGACCGGGCCGACCGGAAGCGGTAAAACTACCACGCTGTATACGTGCCTGAACATGATAAATGACGAAGAGAAAAAGATAATAACCATCGAGGACCCTATCGAATATCAGATGGGCGGGATTACGCAGATACAGGTTAATCCGAAGACGAACCTGACTTTTGCGGAGGCCTTAAGATCGATATTGCGGCACGATCCGGACGTTATAATGGTCGGCGAGGTACGCGATTTTGAGACGGCGGATATAGTCATAAGGACGGCGTTGACAGGGCACCTGGTATTTTCGACGCTCCATACCAACGACGCCGCCGGCGGCATCACGCGGCTTCTTGATATGGGCGTAGAGCCGTTTCTGGTCACGTCGACCGTGGAGTGTTTTATCGCGCAGAGATTGGTGCGGGTCATATGCCCGGAATGCAAGCATCCCGTGAAGATTAAGCAGGAAGTGTTACGCGAGATAGGCATGACTCAAGCGGCTATGTCGAATGCCAGCGCGTACGAAGGAAAGGGCTGTGAAGCCTGTAAGAATACAGGATATCGCGGCAGGACCGCGATATACGAGATGCTTGTTATGCACGAACCGATACGGGAACTTGTCCTTCGCCATGCGTCGGCAGACGAAATCAGGAAGAAGGCTGTTGCCCTCGGAATGAAGACTTTGCGCCAGGACGGGCTAAGGAAGGTGTTGGAGGGAATAACTACTCTCAGCGAGGTGATGAGAGTCGCCGAGAGCGAGGAGTCCTAAAGGGATAACGTATGACGAAGTTCATATATAAAGCAAAGGCCTCCCCATCTAAAAAGGTTGAAGGCGTCATAATAGCCGACAGCAGATCTTCTGCGATAGCGAAGCTATCGCAGATGGGATATACGCCGTTGGCCGTTTCCGGTGAAAAGGAATCCTCAGGTAAGGCAAGCGCACAGGTAATCTCGTTTTCTTCCAGGATCAAGTCGTCGGATGTTACGGATTTTACGAGAAAATTGTCAGACCTTTTGGGATCCGGTTTTACGGTATCCAGGGCGCTCGGCGCGCTCTCCCGGCAGGCCCGAAACAAAGCCATAAAAGGTGTTATTCTCGATATACTCTCCCGCTGCGATGCCGGCGAGTCCCTCTCTTCCGCGCTCGGCCATTATCCAAAAACATTCCCTCAATTTTATGTGAGCATGGTCCGCGCCGGCGAGACCGGCGGAGGGATGGAAAATATATTGAAGCGTCTCGCGGATTTCGGAGAGGCGCAAGCGGAGAACAGGGCCAAGATCCTTTCGGCGCTGGCCTATCCGGTTTTGATGATAATAGTCGGTGCCGTCACTATTATAGTATTGATGACCTTTGTCATACCGAAGATGATGGACATGTTCAGCGATATGGCCCAAACCCTGCCGTTGCCGACGCGCATGCTATTATTCATAAGCGATATTTTACGGAATTACTGGTGGGCTTTAATGGCGGTTATCATTGTCGCCGCCGTTATTTTTAAAAAGATATGTTCAAGCACGGAAGGGAGAGTCGCGATAGACAATTTAAAACTTAAAATCCCTTTGGTGGGCCGGTTTGAAACGATGTCCGAAACATCCAGATTCGCCAGGACACTAGGTACGCTTTTACATAACGGCGTTCCGATACTGGAATCCTTGAAAATAGCATCCGATACGATCGGGAATACCATGATGCGCCGGAATATGGCAAAAGCCTATGAGTCCGTAAAAGAGGGGTCGGGGCTTGCCAAAGGGCTCGCGATGAGCGCAATTATTCCGGAAGATGTTATTAGTATGGCGGCTCTCGGCGAGGAGTCCGGCAGTCTGGATAAGTCGCTTTTAAAGATCGCGGAAAGCTATGAGCGTGAAATGGATCGCACTGTTAAGATGATGATGTCGCTTATGGAGCCGGCGATGATACTCGTGCTGGGAGGCATAGTAGGATTTATAGTGATATCGATGCTGCTACCGATATTTGAAGTGAACTTTTTGGTAAGATAGGGCGAAATCAGAGATTTCGGCACTTACTTAACAAGATGGCAGAATTAACTAGGAGGCTCGAGCTATGTTTATACGTTTCAGGAAGGGATTTACCCTGGTAGAGCTGATGCTTGTCGTGATAATAATAGGCATCCTGGTGGCTATGGCAATGCCCAGGTTGGCCGGCAGAACGGACCAGGCCAGAATGGCCGCGGCGAAAGCCGATATAGACGGCAACATAGCGACAGCTCTCGATATGTACGAGATTGATAACGGCAGATATCCGGATACGCTCGACGCGCTTTTTCAGAACGTGGAAAACGCCTCTCATTGGAAAGGGCCGTATCTTAAGAAAAAGCCCATAGACCCATGGGGCAATCCTTACGTATACAGGTTTCCGGGAACGCACGGTAACGATTATGACCTGATGTCACATGGAAAAGGCAATACAGAAGGCGGAGGAGATGATATTACCAATTGGGATAAGGAGTCTGCCGGTACGAAGTAAGAAAAATAATTTTCGGAAAGGGTTTACACTGATAGAGCTCGCGCTCGTCGCGGTACTGATGCTCGTGATAGTCGGTATTGCCGCGCCGTCAATTAAAAGGACTCTTTCCGGTTTCGTGACAAATAATGCAGCGCTTGATATTTCAAAGCTTATCAGTTACGCTCAGGAGAGAGCGATAATCGAGCGCCGTTATTACAAGGTGAGATTCGATCCCGCCGCCGGACAATACCGGTTATCCGCATCCGATGAATCCGGCGATAAGTTAGTATACAGGGATGTTCCGGGGAAATTCGGCAAAGTCTTTTCACTGCCGCAAGGCCTGTCGATAAAGCGCTCGGAGGATGAGATCACGCTCTATCCCGATGGAACATGCGATGAATTTTCGTTCACAGTAGCTGACCGCTATGGAAGCGCTTATCTGGTCAGGATAAAAGGTTTCGGGACAAGTTTCGATATGCGGGAGGTCGGGATTGAGAAATAGCAAGGGATTTCTCCTGCTTGAGGTCGTGCTGGCTACGGTTATGGTTACCTCTGGGCTATTGTTTGTCGGCCGCGTCTACTCGTCAGCCAAGAGCGCCATGGAGAGATCCCGGACCTTATTTCATTCATCGTTTTTATTAGAGCAGAAGATGTTCGATCTCCAGATCTCCGATGCTGTATACGATACGGGCCGGGTTAAATTTCAGAATAATAAAGGCTGTTACTGGGAAGTCAGATCTACCGCCTTTGACAGAAAAGCGCCGGGTTTTCTCAAGATCACCCTCAACGTATTTTTGCCATCGGGAAAAACATCCACGGATACCTACTGGCTTGAGACATATCTCATGAAAAATATACCGGAGGAATCCAGGTGAGATTAAAGCGTATTCCGGGGAGGGCGGGTTTTACGCTGATAGAGATCCTGATAGCGATCACGACTTTCACGATAATAGCCGCTGCAATATATTCATCTTTAAGCGCGGGCCTTAGGATGTGGAGGCGCTCGAACACGATGATAGGAGAGTTGCAGTCCGCGCGCGTATTTTTTTCATTAGCGTCATCCGACCTCAGGAACGCGGTTATTTATAATCCGGAAGGCGTAAATTTCGAGGGATCGGGGTCCGGAATGGCATTTATGTCTATAGTCACGGGCGGAGGAAGAGAACGTACCCGGGGGCCGGAACTGGCGAAAGTCGCTTATTATCTCGATGCCCGGACAAAGACAGTGAAACGCATCGTCGCCGGAAAAGCGAGAGGTTTCGACATTTATAAGGCAAGCCCGGCGGTTGTCTTTGGCGAGGTGGAGGATAAGGCTCTTGCTTTCGAATATTGCTATAAATCCAAGTTCGGTAAAACGGGATATGAATGGAAGAATAAATGGCAGGATACCGGGAAAATACCGATCGGGGTAAGGATAAGGGTCAACGGCCTTACCAGATATATATTTATACCTACCGGTGAGCCCGGCTAAAGAGGTACAGCCTTTGAACCGCAAAGGTATTATACTAATATCAACCTTATGGATCATAGCGACCTTGTCGCTTCTGTCCCTGGGCGTAGGTTCGCGCGTGTCGATGGAACTGCGTCTCAGCAAATATAACAGGGATACTATGAAGGCTCTTTACCTGGCGACAGCCGGCATAGCTAAGTGCCAGGAGGTTCTTTCGAAAGACAAGAACGATTATGACTCGCTTTATTATTGCGGCATAATGCCGCCCAAAGAAGACGGGCCTCGGTTTATTCCGCAAAGCGTATTCAAGGATACCGGTTTTCGTGACGGGGCTTTTACAATAGCTTATAAGAATGAGAACGGTGCCGCTATTTTTGGCATGGCGGATGAGGAGCGTAAAATCAATATCAACAGGGCAGACCATAAAACGCTCGCAAATATCTTTAAAGACGGTGATATCGCGGACGCGGTGATGGATTGGCGCGGCGCATCCCAAGATACCAAAGCTGCCAGGAATAAGGACGCATATTATATTCACCTGGAAAATCCGTATAAGCGCAAGAACGGCGATTTTACGGTTCCGGAAGAACTTCTTCTCGTAAAAGGCATGACCCCGGAAGTCTTCAATTCCGTGAAGAGATACGTTACCGTTTTTGGGGACGGTAAGGTCAATATCAATACGGCTTCGAAAAAAGTACTGCTGGCCATGGGCGTTACGGCGCAAGCGGCGGAGGCGATAGTAAGTTACAGAAATGGTCCGGACGGCCTGGCCGGCACATATGACGACTGTGTCTTTACCGACGTCAATATAGAAAGCCGCTTGCGTGATATTGAGCCCAAGGATGCCGCCTCCATAGGAAATCTGAAAAATTCTTTTACAGTGAAGTCGAATTATTTTAAACTTGAGTCTAAAGGCATGGTCACGAATTCAAAGGTCGCCAGGGTCGTTACAGCGACCCTGCAAAGGGACGATAAATGCGGTGGAAAATTGATACAATATCGGGAATAGTCGGGCTCTTCAGGAAGTTTTTTGGGCCGGAGAAGCGGACCGTTGCCGTTGAAATCGACGGCGATATCGTAAAGCTCGTGGAATCGATCAAAGCTGACGGTATGCGAAAGCTCATGCGCATCGATGAAGTTACGCTGTCGGGGCAGGGTGCCGAACCGTTGCGCGATGCGATGAAAAGATTGTTTGGCTCAAGCCCCTCCGAAAACCGCGTCATAGAATTGAACATACCTTGCCATAATCTTACGACAAGGTATCTGAAACTGCCTTCAGTTGACGACAATGAACTCGAGGAGATTGTTCCGATAGAGGCGTTAAAGCATGTCCCATACAGCGCGGAGGACATCATGTGCGGCTACAGGGTCATCGAAAAGATGCCCGACGGTTATTCGCATGTTCAGTTGGCGATAGCGGAAGCGAAGGCGATAAAAGACCTCGCGGCCACCGCCGAGAATGCGGGATTGGCCGTCAAATCGGTAAGAGCCGGTTTTGAAACACTGCTTGAATGGTATCTTCGGATGCGCCGGGGCGCGCAGAAAGAGGCGGCTCTGGTCGTGAGTGTCGACCCGAATTATATCGATATGGCTGTTATGGAAGGTGATAAACTTACTTTCACGCGCGGCGTATCGTGCCACAATTCGATGACGGTAGATGAAATGACCGAACAGGTAAAGATGTCGGCCGATGCCTACAGGAATGATTCGCCGAAATTCATCGAAACGGTATTCGTGACGGGATCGGTCGAGAAAGCCTCGCGGCTCGTGGATGCGCTCTCTTCCGTCCTTGCGGTGCCGGTCAGCTTTGTCGATCAGGCCCAGGACCCGGATCTCGGCGTCGAACAGAAGATCGCCCTCTCCAATGCTTCCTATACCGGCCTTCTCGGAATCGCGCTTGACGAAGACAGTATGAAGATCAATCTAATGCCGCCCGATGCGAGATCTTTTTATGCCGCCGGGGCATTGAAAAAAAGCCTTTTCGTAACGGTCTGTCTGGCGCTGGCAGTGTGCCTGGCCGCGACGGGATTAACCATGAAGAAACTTAACGATAAGATCAGGATGGCGGCGTATTTGGACGCCCAACTTAAGAAGGTAGACCCGAATATCCGTAAGGCGAGGGTGTTGTTGGATAGTATAGAGTCGATAAATGCGGCCCGTTCGATGCGTCCTCGCGCCATAGATGTCTTAAGCGAGTCCGTAGCCGCCGCGCCGAGGGGAGTATTTGTCGGGATGCTGAATTACGAGTCCGGTAAAACCTTTACTATTCGCGGGACGTCGCCGTCCATGAATGAAGCTTTTGATTATGCCAAGGCGCTGGATAAATCCTCCTACTTTGAAAACGTGAGGACCAAATACGTCGACAAACGCGCGGCTGAGAATGAAGCTCTGGTAGACTTCGAGATAATCGGCAATATCTCAAGGGAAAAATAAGAATGTTCACTATAAGGAAATTATCAAAAAGGGAAGGTATCATAACTTGCGTAGTGGCGCTCGTCATCGTAGCGGCCGTAACCTACAGCATGATCGTAGAGCCGCTGGCCCAGCGCTGGCATAGTCTTGACAACCAGATCAAAAAGAAAGCCTTTGATCTCATGAAAGACACAAAACTTCTTTCCCGTAAAGTCAGCGAATCGGATTATGCCAAATTCTCGGCTTACGCCGGGGCCAAAAAGAAGGAAGAGGAGGATGTGTCGGACGCGCTTACGTTGATAGAATCGGTATGTAGAGAGAACTCCTGTAAAATAGTAAGTATAAGGCCCGGCAGCGCTAAAACTTCAGGCCGGATCAAAGAGATGATGATAGATATGGATATCGAAGCGCCGATCGAATCGCTGGCCAAGTTTTTTTATGACATAGAGACTACGCCGGTAATGGCGCTTAAAATAGACAAGTTCACCATAAATTCTACGATGGACTCCAGAGGAACGGTTAAATGCGCGCTTTCTATGGATAGGATGCTTGCCGCGGCGAGGGATTGACAAAGGGCAAAAAACAATATATACTTTAATCTATACATAATATTATGCATACGAAAATCGGAAACACCGTTTTAGAAAGCACTGCAAAAATGTCCGGCTTGATCGATGAGATACTAAAGGCCGGCTTTTTTAAAGCGCCTTTCTTCAGGCCCGCCTTTTTGAATAATACCAATAAATTTTTGGTTGTAATTTTGTCCCTTCTTCTTATTTATCTCCTGGTAAATATCGCAATTTTCAGGCCGTCCGCGGCCGTAAACAAGATAATTTTCGGCCTTTCTAACGAAAAAACCGATACCAGGTCCCTCCTCGGTTCGACACGGGGCGGGGAGACCGACTATTCATACTATAATTCCGTTTTTTCCGAAAAAGAAACATTCGGTAAAAGAGCCTCTACCGAAATCGGCATTGCCACGGAAAGAGCGCTTGACATAGCCCTTGTAGGCGTAATAGTGGGATCCAGGCCGCAGGCGATAATCGAAGACAAAAATACTCGGATGGTTTACCATGTGCGTAAAGGCGACAGGTTTGAAAATTGTACCGTGGAGGAAGTATCCGACTACAAAGCGGTAATATCTTGCGAAGGCAAAAAGATAGAGCTGAAGTTATAAGAAGGTAATATGAAGCGCGCTTACATAATATTCGCCATATTTTTCATAGCAGGATCCGTTATCTCTCCTGAACGCGGTGTTTCTGAAGAGGCCATGGCCCATACCGCGGCGCCGGGCGCACAGAATGTCATCAGCGCCGACGATTTGGATACCCACAAGATAACGGTCAATTTTAAAGATATAGAAATCGCGGAGGCCATAAAGCTTCTGGCTGAAAAGAATAAGATAAGTGTCGTCATGGGATCAAACATCTCGGGCCGTGTGACGATGTTCCTCAAAGACATCGATACGATGGATGCGCTCGAGATGGTGCTTCTTACCAACGGGCTCGCTTACAACAGGTCCGGCGGTATCATTAATGTCATGACCCAGCGTAATTACGAGGATATATACGGCGAAAAGTTTGCCGATAAGAAGGAGACCAGGGTATACCGGCTTAAGTACGCTAGAGCCCCCGAAGTCGCCCAGGCGCTAAACCAGATAAAGACCAAGATAGGTAAGGTCGTGGCCGATGAGTCATCCAATTCCGTGATAATCGTTGACGGTTCCGCGCTCTTGCCGCGCATCCTGGAGGTGGTAAAGAGCCTCGATGCTCCCACAGTGACGAAAGTATTCGACCTGAAATATGCCACGGCCGAGGACCTGAGGGACAATATAACCGAAGAGCTTACGGAGAACATAGGAAAAATCAGGATAGACGACAGGACCAATAAGATAGTAGTGACCGATCTGGAAACAAAGATGGGCCGCATATCGGAGATGATAACGGCCTTCGATGAGAAGACGCCGCAGGTGTTGATAGAGGCGAAGATGATATCGGTTAAGGTGACCGACCAGCTTCGTCTTGGTGTCAACTGGCAATCCGTCCTCGAGCTTTTGAATAAGAAATTGGATATGTCATCCGATTTCACGATCACGGCAACGGGCACATTCCCTCCCGGCCTGAAATTGACATACGGACAGCTGAATGACAACGAGAAATTGGCGGCTATAGTGCAGGCGCTGAAGACCGTAGGCGATGTGAACGTCCTTTCAAGCCCGAGGATAACGGCCATAAATAACCAAGAGGCGAAGATGATGGTAGGCAAGTCACAGCCTTATGCCACAAATACTATTTCGCAGACCACGGGCTCATCGGTTACCGGCACCAATTTGACATTTATGGATATAGGAGTCAAGCTCTACGTTACCCCGACTATAAATAAGGACGGTTTCATATCGATGAAGATAAGGCCGGAGGTGAGTTCTTCGAGCACAAACTATACCTACGGCACCCCGGCGACGGAGGTTCCGATAGTGGAGACCGCCAGCGCCGAAACGAGCGTTACAGTGAAAGACGGTGTTACTATAATCATAGGCGGCCTCATAGTGGACGAGCGCACAAAGACCGTCAATAAGATACCTTTCTTCGGCAGCCTTCCTTACGTGGGAGGATTATTCAGCAATACGGACGACAAGGTGGAGAAAAGGGAATTGGTCGTGTTCCTTACGCCTCATATAATATCCGGCGGCGAAGACATGATAGAACAGCCTAAAACACCACCCATAGGTTATAAGGGACTTTTCACTTCCGGCGAAAAGATGGCGTTCGAAAGGCGGCCCGAGACACCGATGGATCCAACGATGTTCATGAAAAGCGATGCGGAACGTGTCAGCAAAGAAAACCGCGATAAGATAAAGCTCTACGAGAAATATACGGATAAAATTCAGCCGGTATCGGACGAAGAGATGACCGCGGCCGTAGATGAGTACAATTATGTCGTTAAGGCCGGGATATCGGAAAAGCTGGCTTCCTTCAAGGCAAAAACTCCCCTTAAGGGAAGCGCCACAGTATCATTTTCCGTATCACGCCTTGGCAAGTTCTCGGGCGAGCCCCAAGTGATCGAATCTACCAGTAAGGCCGTGGGTGTTGCGGCGGTGAAGATAGTGAAGAGCGCCGCCCCGTTTCCGGTGTTTTCGCCGAAGATGGATCCACACGACAAGCGTTTTGTCATAACCATTACGCTGAACTAATAATACGCTGAAAGGAAGCCCATTTTTATGAACACTGTTATGAATCGTATCAAAGATCGTTATGATATGCGTATAAGCGCAAATCCCGGCAACATGCCCCTTATTCTTTCGTCTGCCGCGGCCGTTATATTTTTAATATTTTCCCTTGTTCTTTACGGCGCCAAAGAGAAGGAAAAAGATGCCAGGGTAAATGTTCAGGCGCGCCTCGATGAAACGCTTGCGGCAAAGGAAAGGGTAGAGTTGAGACTTCACGATTTAGAGATAGAGGCGTCGGCCGTAAAAGCGAACCTCAAAGCCAAGGAGGATGAGTTGGGTGTTATGTCCGGGCGCATTGAAGAAGAAAAGACTTTGAGCGCCGAAAAATCTGCCGCGCTGAAAGAGAAAGATGTGAAGATATCACAGCTTACCTCGAATCTCGGGGAGTTAAGAATCGAGCGCGATAAGCTTGTCAGCGATCTCGAAAAGTTGAATTACGAACACCAGCAGCTTAAGTTCTATCTTGATAATCTCATGAAGACAAAAGAGGAGATGGACATTAAGGCCAGAGAGATCATCAAAAAACAAGGCGTGTCGCTAGGTACCATCGTATTGAACCAGAAGGAGTAATGTGATCAAAAAAAAGGCGAGGTTTGTTATAAAAAAAGGTTTTTTTTGTTCAGCAACGGTATTTTTTGCCGGAATACTTATCTTAGCCGCGGTATTATTGCTGCCTGCCCCATCTTACGCCGTGGATCCGTATAGGTATGAAGATGTTTATATTTATGTGCAGGGAAACTATATATTCGAAAACAAAGAGAAATACCCATATGATAAGATCGATCCTGTGATTGTCGATTTCCTGAATAAGGGGGGCAACGTTAATTGGGGCATGTTTTTTGCCTGGTTTACAGAGTATGGAGAAGGCCTGTACCCAACTTCGGGTGACAAGCTATGCCAGGCGAAGGATGGGAATTATTGGTTGAGTATTCCCAGCGCCTGCGAGAGCGTGCAGAGTCTCGAGAAGATAGGTTTTACTATAGGAGGCAACGGTGGAGGATGGGGGAAGGTGCCTATCGGGGCTGATGAAAGCGTCGATGACGCTATGGCATTAGTGAATAGCGTAATCACTAAATTGACTGACCCCAAAACGGGTAAAACCGCTGTGGACAGGTTGGATTTTGATCTTGAAGATTATCCTATGATGTGGCATCCGGGTGGAATTAAAGGCCCGGGTTACAGCGCCAAAGAGTGGGAGAAATACTTCGGCCTTCTTATGGAAGTGAAAAAAAGCGTCCCGGGGCTGCGCTTCACTTTAACCGTATCCGTGGCTTCCAAATATCACTGGGAAACGAGTAAGGGTTATGAAGGATTAGTTAGATCTCAGCTTTTAAGCAGGGAGGATAATCCCTTTGACATGGTTTTTCTCATGTGTATGGCCGACAGACCCGGGGATGCTTATGTTTATTCTTATTTGTTCAAGTATAGCGTGAGAGAGTTAGGGCTTGAGAATATGCTGGAGAAGGGTTGTGTTATACCGGTGCTCGACTACTGGACAGATCCGAATTTTAACCCTAACAGTAAAAAAGAAATCTTTAAGCTTAACGAAACATGCGCATTGTTACAAGACGAGAACGAAACCCACCCTGTTGTACCCGAGATGGCCGGCGATCAGGCAGAAAGGACCTGGGAAGACTTAAAAGGCGTATCTTTCAAGAATATCGCTTTCTTTACAGGTGATGACGCGGATTTCTCCTTATTAAAAGATATTTTGAGACGCATCTGTTCTGAGTAGATCATATAAGATATGAATTAAAAAATATTGGCTGTTAAAATGGGAGGTGAGTTATGGAAAAAAAGACCCTATCTTTAGGCGCGGTATTTTTCAGCTGGATGATCGTTTTAAGCGTGGTCTTATTGCCGGTAAGAGAGTGTATGGGAGCCGATCCGGGAGAGCTTTATAAGAAGTTTAAGATGGGCACCAAGCCGGTAAGCGTGGCGATTTCAAATGATGGTATGACCCTGGAAACTCCCGCCGCTTTAAAAAGCATACCATCAACCGAAGAGGATAAAGATAAGTTGCTGAAGAACGAGGCTTTGTCAATGGCTATAGGGTATTGCACATTTTTGGAGATAACCGGGCTCGCGCAGAGACTGGCCGATGAAGGCGCGGACGCGGAGTGCGTCAGGGATATCCTTGACGGTGTAAGTATTAATTTCTGGATAGCGTCGGCCTGGCAGGAATCAAAATTTATGTTCGCGGGGCAATCAGGTTTTTATCAAATAGACGCCTCGCCGAAAGTAATTGCTGCTGACGCGCCGTGGGATAAAGCGGATCATTATAAGTTTCTGGTTAATCTGCCCGGCGGCGCTGAAGTTAAAACTGATGCGGCCTTGACAAAATGCGACGATGTGAGTTTTATATGGTCCTCGGTTGAAAAAGGATATTTTGACGCTTCGTCATGTTACGGCAATTTGAGGAAATTTGTGGAGTATACAAAGGACGACAAAGACGAACCCATCCAGCCCCCTCAATATAAGCCCTATAAGGATTTTAACCTGGCGAAATGGGCGGTAATGTATAATAATAAGTACTCGGATTCACCGACACAATACCCTTTTACTATTATAGGCAAAGCCGCTCCCGGAGAAGGTAAGTTATATCCTGGCGTCGGACTCGGCCAGGTCATCGGGTATTTTTATAATCGCGGGATGTTCTGTTTCGCGAATTACTATTTTACCAGTAAAGAAGGCGACGTTTTCAGGATCACGCAGGTAAGGCTGGCGAACCAGAACATATCCGACGCTTTTGGGCCAAGCGCGAAAGTCGAAGATATTCCGATGTTGGAGACCAGGCTCGAATATCCCTTAAAAAGCGACAACCCTACTATTGACGCTGTCTGGTGGGGCGGGCACTATTTTTGGCAGATAGGATGGATCGTCACCGTTTTAAATGAAAGCCATGATCGCGGGGATTATTACGCCGAACCCATATCTAAGGAAGATCTGAAGGATGCGCTTGAGAAACTGGCCGGGTTTTACGCGCAAGGAAGAACCGGCAAGAAAGACGACGGAAGATATATAGACGAAGCGGTACAGGCGGCGATCGATGAACTGGATAACATGACTCCCGAAGCGGGTTTTATGTGGGATGAGGAATTTAACTCTCCGGAAACCTTTAAAAATATCGCGCACATAACCAGAAAATTGGTAGAAGTAAGCACCGAAAAACCCGAGCCCAAATGAATTCGTGGTATTTAGCTTCATGCGCCGGATAGAGATGTTTCGAGATAGGAAAAATTCGATGTTGTGGAATATAATTATTCTGCCAGTTATTGTGGTTTTATCCGTTTTGCCGTTTAGTTATGCCCAGGATAAATCCTCTGCCAAAGCTGAGACTAAGCCATCTATTTTTGGTACCGATAAAGCCGATATGCCGGCTGAGAAGGAAGATAAAAGATCGAAGGGATGGTATCCGTTCGTGAAGGATAAGAAATGGTACCCCTTTATCGGGCAATCGATCGACCGGGAACCGGAGGAGGAGGCCGAAGGGCAGGAACAGCGGAAAAGGTCGGAGATGCTACCAAAGTGATGCGTGCCAATGCATTCATTTTCCCCGCGGCGGTGCTGACGGCCATATTTTGCGTATATGCTCATGCCGGTGAATGGGATACAAAGAGCGATGTCAGGGTCGGGCCCGGCATGAAGGTCATAAAAGCGGGTGACGCGAACGTCATAGTGGCGGAAGGGGAGACGCCTTATCAGGACAACCAGGGCAGGATATATCAAGAGCCTCCGGATGAATATGTTGCGCGCGGATTTATCGAAACGGATAATCGATTTAAGTCGGCTGAAGCAGAAATAACACTGCTGAAAGATCGTTTTAAGGCGCTTGAGGATAAGTTGGAAGAGACTACAAAAAGAGTTCAGGAGCTCGAGAAAGACAAACCCGAAAAGGAAATATGAATATGAGAAAGATTTTTATTACGATGGTGTGTTTGGCGATAGTTTTGAATATCACTTTTACTTTTGATTGTATTTGCGCTCATGCCGATGACGAATGCAGTATCGCAACGGAAGGCGATTCGGATTCCGGCAGTAAAAACAACGCTTTGAGGAAATTATTCCGCGGAGTCTGTAACCTGGGAACTTTTTATCTTGAAGTGCCGGCCCAGATGGGTAAGGTAAACGAAGAGTCCGGTCCGATCGCCGCCGGCAGTTTAGGGTTCTTTCAGGGTATATTTAGCGGGTGTATCAGGATCGTTGTGGGCGCATATGAGATAATCACGTTCCCGTTACCGTTCCCGCCCGGATATAAGCCGATTTTGAATGATCCGGAATTTTTTTATAATGACCGTACATGGTAGGATGCGAAAAAAAGCGAGTATGAATTAAGGATGACCGCGAGAACGATTGCCAGATAAAGTACCGCGCCCGTCAACATGCTCATGCCCCCCATGCCGGCCAGGATTACCATAATAACGCCGGCCGTAAGGGTAAAAAATACATTGCGGCGTATTACGCTTGCGGCGCGTTTAGCTAAGATGAAGGCATTGACCAAACCGCGCAGGTCCTTTGTCATCACGGCTACGTCGGATGCGGCCATTGCCGCGTCAGATCCCATCGCGCCCATCGCTATACCGACATCCGCCGCGGCCAGGGCGGGAGCGTCATTGATCCCGTCGCCTGCCATTGCGACTACGGATCCGCTTTCCTTAAATTCCTCTACCTTTTTAAGTTTGGCATCGGGCATGCATTCCGCGAAATATTCGTCCAGGCCGAGCGCCTCGGCCACCCTGCGTGTAACGGAGACGCTGTCGCCGGTTACCATAGCGATTCGCCTGATGCCGTTAGACTTGAGGCGCGCGAGCGTCGCCTTGGCATCTTCCCGAACCTGGTCGGCGATAAGGAAGCCGCCGATTATCTTTTCCTCGTCTGCCACAAGTATGGCGGAGTAACCGTTGCTCTCGGCATTCTTCATCCATACATTCACATCTTCCGGAAATTGCCGCCCGTCCTCCATGAGCCATTGCGCCCCGATTTTTATAAGGCGTTTTCCAGTCTTTGCTACCGCGCCGCCTCCTTCAAATTCCATGAACCGGTCGATTTTACCTGGAAGGACACCGTGCTCTTGCGCGTAACTGCAGATGGCCCGCGCGATTGGATGGCCGGAGCCCTGTTCCACTCCTGCAGCGTCGGAAAGCATTACTTCCATCGGCACATTGCCGAAGGTCCTGGCTTCTTCCACGTGCGGTTGGGCGTAGGTTAATGTCCCGGTCTTGTCTATCAATAATGTAGCGGCTCTGCCAAGGCGCTCCATTGCGTTTCCATTCTTGAAGAGCACGCCTAATTCCGCGCTTCTTCCTGTCCCGGCAGCGAAGGCCATCGGCGTTGCCATAATTAACGCGTAAGGGCAGGCTACCACCAGGATTGTTATGCCCAGTTCCAGGGATTTAATGATACCGGTGCCGCATAGCAAGAAATTGGAAAGGGATGCCACGAATCCAAGGAAGAACGCCGTCGGAATCATGAATTGCACTAAATGGCCGACGATATTTCCCGAAACCGTTTTTTGCCGCCGGCCCTTTTCCACCAACCGTGCGATACCGGCGATAACGGTATCTTCTCCCACGCTCATAGCCTCTATTTCCAGAGATCCGCTCTCCAGGATTGTGCCCGCGAGTATCCTATCCCCGGTTTTTACGCTGCGCAAGGCAGACTCTCCGGTGAGAATGGCTTCGCTGAGTTGGCCGCTGCCGGATAGTACTATACCGTCAACCGGAATTCCCATGCCCTGCTGCACTACAAGATGCTGTCCGCGAAAAACCTTATGCACCGGGATCTCTGCCTGAATTTCACCGTCTTTCACCAGCGCGTATCTTGCTCCGGCAACGAAGGCCCTGATCATTTCCTTGCGGGTATGTTCCAGAGCGGCGCTTTCAATAGCCTCGCTAAGCACCGTGACAAAAAGTATTGTAGAAGCTGCCAGCCAATTCGAAAGTGCGATCGCGCCACACGCGGTAACGGCGATTAACGCGTAGACGTTCGCTTTTCTTTCACGCAATGCTTCCAGGGATCCCCGCAATACCGGATATCCGGACGCGATAATAGCCATGGCATTGACCAGAATAAAAAGAGTGGATGGGAAGCGGTAGTAATCACTACCCAGCATGAGGAAGAGGGCCCAGGAGATAGTTACAAGCACGCTTGAAACAACCGCGCGCATCATGGATCCATGCCTTTCGACGATTCTTCCTACCCAACGCCTGGCATTGGACTCCAGGACGTATCCAGGAGAGATAAGCGCTTTTTCGATTTCCTCCGGCTTGATGTGTTTAGGATTGTAATCTATGAAGAGATCGCCATTGAAATAATCGAACCGTACGCCGCATATTCCGTAGTTCTGCTCCAGTCCTTTTTTGAGGACTTTTTCATCATCGAAATTGATGTGGTCTAATTTTACGGTATAGTGGCCGTGTGAATTGATTTCCGCATGGCAGCTGAAGCAGCGAGCTCCCATATAGCGTTTTTTCCTTATATCTAAGTGATTTTGAAAAGCTGCAGCATTCCGGTCATTTCCAGCACGTCACGCACCATGGGCTGCAGCGCCCTTAACTGCAGTTCCTTCCCCGATGTCTTAGCTTTTTTAAGCATCAATAACAGTATGCGGATTCCGGCAGAAGCCAGATATGTCAGAGCTCCCATATCTATTACGAACGCGTTTAAAGGCGAATCGAGCATCGCCAGCAGGTTCTCGCCGTTTTGCGCTGCGGCGACCGTATCGAACTGGCCTTCAAGAAATATAGTACATTGTTTCGCCTCATTCTTTCGGCGCATGCTCATATTGGAAACCGGCTTGTAGCTGTCCATCTTTAGGATCCCCTTATTATTTTCTTTAAAGAAAGTATGTTTTTATCGTTTTCCCTGTGGTATTCCATGCTATCCATGATATTTCGCGCCAGGAATATACCCAGCCCTCCTTCATTTCTGGTCTCTATCGGCGCGGATGTATCCGGTTGTCCGATCTCCAGCGGATTGAAGGGCCTGCCGTCGTCTATTACTTTTGCGGTAAAGTTACTGTCGCCGTACGCTAAAATGACAGTTATCCGGTGTTCCGCCTTATCCGCATAGGCGTACTTCTGGATATTTGCCAATATCTCCTCAAGTGCCAGTATTATCTTGGAGATGATCTCTTCCGGCCACTTTCCGCTTTCCGCGAAGATCCGCACGCTCTCCTTCAGCCGGCGGATCTCGGAGACGTCATTCTTGAGCGTTACCGTCTTCTCCGTAGAGATGTTATGCTCCCCGAAGTATTTAATGGCCAACACGGCTATATCGTCTGATTGTGGCATGTCTTTGGAGAACTCGTCTACCCTGGAGCATATCTCGGCGACTATTCCCCGGATCGGTTTGTGTACCGTTGCCGATATCCCCTGTTTAAGGCGCTCCTGCCCGAAAAATTGCTGTTTTTTATTGGATGCCTCGGTAACGCCGTCGGTATACATGCACAGCGCGTCCCCGGGCTCGAGCCGCATGGAGGCGCTCTTATATACGGTTTCTTCGGAGATTCCTATAGCGGCCCCGGCGCCACCCTCAAGGAATTTTACCTCTCCATTTGAACGGATAACCGCCGGTGGAGGGTGACCTCCGTTCGAATAAAGCACCTCGCCTGTCTTTATATTCAGTATGCCACAGAAGATCGTTATGAACATACACGAATCGTTGTCGCGGGATATCTCCTTGTTGACCTTTCCAAGTATCTCGTCGGGGCCCTTGGAGTCTTTTGACATCATCTTGATCATTGTTTTTGTCACAGCCATCAGAAGAGATGCGGGCACGCCCTTATCCGAGACGTCGGCTATTAAGAAACAGAGCCGGTCGTCATCCACGAAGAAAAAGTCATAAAAATCGCCTCCGACCTCTTTGGCCGATTTTAGGACGGCATATATGTCGAATTCAGGGCTATCGGGGAATGGGGGGAATATCTTTGGCAGTATTCCCATTTGGATATTGTGAGCGATCCTGAGTTCGCTTTCGATGCGTTCCCTCGTTCCGATAGCTTCCTTTAAATTTTTTATATAGGTCTTCAGGTCTTCGGACATCTTATTGAACGCGATTTGCAGCTCCTCGACCTCTAAAAACTTCGCCTTTGCCGATAACTTATGATCCAGATCCCCCTTCGATACTTTCATAACCCCTTCGGCCAGCCTGGTTATCGGCCCGGCGATGGCATTCGATATAGTTATTATTATGATGAGAAGAACGATAAGGCCGATGATGGCCGTATAGATGGCCTTGCGCTGAAGCGTGTATATGAGCGACAATATCTCTTTCTCGGGATATACGAATCCAACCGAGCCCATAATCGTCTTTACTTCTAATAGCCTGTTGCTATGAGTCCTAAGCGGCCGGAGGACTATCCATGATTTCTCTTTTCTAAGCGGATCTTTCATCTTCAAAAGAATCCATTCTTCCGGTTTCAGGGTTACCAGCTTATCGATCTCCTTGGCGAGATCGGCTGAAAGCTCGCTTATATTGTTTCCAAACCCTTTTGTTTTATCGGGATAGGAGATCAAAAATCCGTCCTTACTCAGGACAAAACCGTAACCCGTTTCCAGGAGTTTAAGATCCGCTATTTCATTTCTCAGCCGCTCCAGTGTCAGGTCCAAACCCACCGCGCCCATGAAATCACCGTCTTTAAAAAACGGCTCGGAATACGTCACCATCATGATATTTGTATCGTAAGCGTAATAAGGTTCGGTCCAAACCGGCGTACCACTTTTTTTCGGGCCTTTGTACCACTCCCGTTCAAAATAATTATAATCCTCCTCGTTAAAGCGGTAATTATTTTTATAGTAGTACGGTGCGTATTTCATGGTATTTGCGTCGTACGCATAAGGCTCAAACCCGATCACGGTACAGTCGATAAATGGGTTCGTATCCACGATATTTTTTATGTACAACTCGAGTGTCTCAGGCCGGTCGATATCGCCTGTTTTATACTGGATTTCCATTTGTTTGGCCATTACACGGGTGGCGGACACGATCTCCGCGAGGATCTCATCCACACGCTTACTGTAGTATCTGGCAAGATCAATAGCGTCTTTTTCTATCTCATCCTCTACGGATTCTTTTGTGGTTATGAAATCGACCCATAATATTGCCAGAAATATGGCCGCGGCAACGGCCCATATCCACAATATCATACTGGTCCTGAGTTTCATCTTGCGCATGCTTTTATCCTTAATATATTCACGCCTTTGATTTCTTAGTATTAAATATACATATAGTAATATAATATGTCAAACTATATCAGTTCTAATTATCAGCTCTAATCTA
>JAFGRN010000013.1 GCA_016935115.1 Candidatus Omnitrophota bacterium
AGCGGCGGAAGAGATGCTGAGATATACGCTACGCAGGAGAGAAACAGCCCAAGTAAGAGGCCGACGACCGGAAAATAGAGAAGCGACCTGCCGAGATCCTCATCTTTTATCTTTCCCCTGATCTTAAAGGGAAGAATTGTCAAGAACTGCAGCGCCAGCAAAAACCTATTCATATATCATATACCCTTCAAAAATAAGCTGTCATCACCGTCTGTCATTGCGAGGCGATTTTACTTGAGTCATGTCGCCGCGGCAATCTAACCTCAATCACTATGACGTTCCGAAACTCCGGCGCTGCCGAATGTCGCCATCTCGTTCAATATCCTGGTGCCGGCTTCCACTATATGCATGGCGAGCGCCGCGCCCGTGCCCTCTCCCAGCCTTAAGCTAAGGTCGAGCAGAGGCTTCAGCCCCATAAACGAAAGCGCCGCTTTATGGCCCTGTTCGACCGAGCAGTGCGCCGCTATCATGTAGTCTTTTGTCTTCGGCTCCAATATGTAAGCTACAAGCGCGGCAGCTCCTGAAATAAATCCGTCTATCACGACCGGCACCCTGTGAGATGCGGCTGCCAGGATCACTCCGGCAAGGCCGCCTATCTCAAAACCTCCCAGCTTGGAGAGGACATCTATTCCGTCTTTCGGGTCGGCCCTGTTCACTGCCAGCGCCTTTTTTACGGCCGAGATCTTTCCGGCCAGGGCCTCATCATCTATGCCCGTGCCCCTGCCGGTCACATCCTCTACCTTTCGTCCGGTTACCGCGGCAACTATGGCGCTCGATGGTGTGGTATTACCGATCCCCATATCTCCGGTCCCGGCTATATCTATGCCTTTCTTAAACTCATCCTCAAATACCTCTATGCCGTTTTCAATGGATTTAACGGCATCCTCTTTAGACATCGCCGGGCCCTTTGCTATATTCTTCGTGCCAAACCCTACTTTCTTCACCACAAGCCCGGAAGCGGCCTTAAGATCGCACGCTACCCCCATATCGACGACCACGACCCTCGCGCCCGCGTGCCTGGCAAGCACGTTTATCCCCGCCCCGCCTTTTAAGAAATTGTATACCATCTGCGGGGTTACCTCCTGCGGAAACGCGCTAACACCGTCGACAGCTACACCATGGTCGCCCGCCATCGTAAATATGACTTTGTCTTTCAGTTTCGGATTTTTATTCTTAGTTATCTCCACAACCTGTTTGGCCAGGTCCTCGAGCCTGCCGAGGCTTCCTAAAGGCTTGGTCAGGCTATCAAGCCTCTTCTGCGTATCAGCGGATAGGGCCCACTCTATCCCGCGGATCCCGGAGACTGTGTCTTTCAATAATTTCATACATCCGCCTTTCCGTATTTTATTTTCACCGGTATTCCCGCGTGCATCATAATAACCTCATCCGCTTTGGAGGCCATTACCTGATTCGTCAGTCCCAGCAGGTCGCGGAACCTTCTCGATAACGCGTCACCCGGGACTATACCCTCTCCGACTTCATTCGACACCACTATGATAAGCCCGGCTTTCGATTTCGCCATGGCAGCGGCCAGCTCCTTCGATCTCTTCTCGATAAGAGCGTCTTTCATACCGGCCATCAGCATATTCGATACCCATAGCCCCAGGCAGTCTATTATCGCCGTACCATAGGCGCTCTTCAGGCCTAAAACAGCTTCTTTTAAATTCATCGGCTCCTCTATAAGCCCCCAATCTTTAGGCCTCGAAATCCTGTGCAGGCGTATCCTCTTTCTCATCTCGTCGTCGAGCGCCGCCGCTGTGGCGATGAATACGGCCTTCTTCCCGCGCTTTATCGCTATCTCCGAAGCATATTTGCTCTTACCGCTCCTTGCGCCACCCAGCACAAATATCAACTTACTCATCCTTAGTTCCTTTAAGGTGGGCAGTATCATTGAATTTTTTCAATCTGTACCTTCCCCTTCTGTGCTCTACCGTCGTAACACCGGTGGGCGACGGCACATAGCGCCAGAAATTTTTTCTCTTCAGTATGGCGTTTAAAAATATGCCTATCACCCCGCCGTGGCAGACGACGGCGACCGTCTTCCCGGAATTGGGGCCGACTATATCGCGCATGGCGGACTCAACGCGCCTCCTGAAGAGATCCATCGGCTCCGCCCCGGGAATGTTATTCCTGAAGGAATCTTTAAGCCATCTTCCGTATATGTCAGCGTACTTCTCCATGATCTCCCCGTGCCTTAGCCCCTCGAGAACGCCGAAATCGATCTCGCGTAATCCCTTATGCCGGACCATTTTCTTTCGCCCGAACAGTATGCGCGCCGTCTGCATGGCGCGTTTGCGGTCACTGCAATATATGACATCGAAGTTCATTGTTTCGATAGCGGAAGACAAAAGCCTGGCCTGTGATTTGCCTTTACCGCTTAAGGCTACATCCTTACGGCCGCAGTACCGCCCCTCTTTGTTCCACTGCGTCACTCCGTGGCGTATTAAAATTAATTTTGTCATTAAATCCCCTTGAAAACAAAAATCCCCGGCTATAGTGAATCGCACTATGGTCGGGGTTGCACCCTGATTTGCTTGGCCCTTACCTCGAGGCAACAAATACCTTCGGTACAGGCAGGTCTTCTGGCTCTCCCGCCCTTCCAACCGCCTTCCCGCTCTTAATATCGAGCAGTGGCAAACTACTGTTGAAAGGGTTCCCTCTCCTTAATAAGAGAGGGCGGGATTACAGCGGCGGGACCGCATCCGATTATTTCCCCGGCAAACCGAGGGACGGATTTCCCTAAACCTGTACGCGATTATTATCACTCCCGCAATACTATCTGTCAATAGATTATTTCTGCCGCGCCGGATCAGTAATTTTCCGCCAGGATCTCGTAATATGCCTGCGGATGTTTGCAGGCGGGGCATTCGTTCGGCGCGTCCTTGCCTTCGATGACATAACCGCAGTTGGTACAATGCCATCTTGCCGTTGCCTTCTTCTTGAAGACCTCCTGGTTAGCGATGTTATTTATCAATTTCCGGTAGCGGGATTCATGAAATTTTTCCACCTTCGCTATCTCATTGAACGAACGCGCGATCTCGGGAAATCCCTCGTCCTTGGCGGTCCTGGCAAAATCCTGGTAAAGAGTGGTCCACTCAAGGTTCTCCCCGGCGGCCGCTTCCTCGAGATTGGCCTTCGTATCTTTTATCATTCCTGCCGGGTAAACGGCGGTTATCTCCACGTCGCCGCCCTCAAGGTATTTGAAAAAAACCTTGGCATGCTCTTTTTCATTCTCCGCGGTTTCGAGAAAAATATGGGATATCTGCTCAAATCCCCCCTTCTTCGCGGCGCTCGCGAAGTAGGTGTACCTGTTCCTGGCCTGCGACTCTCCGGCAAACGACTTCAGAAGGTTCTGTTCCGTCTTTGTGCCTTTAATGGATTTTGCCATCTTATCCTCCCTATCATGATATTTTTCTTACAGCTTTTACCGTTTACTTTTTATCTACCCATTCGTTCCACGAAGATACCTTTCCATCCATAATCGTAAAGGTAACTTTTTTCACTCCCGCGGCCGTCGAGCTTATCCTGTAAGTCCAGGATTCCTCTTTACCCGCAGCTGTAACTTTGGACCGGGTAAAGCCGTGAAATAACGCGCCCTGCCCTATCGTACCGTCCGGCGGGTACCCTATCTGATTTATAAGCTCCCCTTTCGTCATGCCGGCCTTTAACTTACCGCCGGCCAGAGCGTCGGAGATCCTGGTATTCCCGGATAAGGTGGTGGAAGCGCCCCTCACAACAGCGCTCGTTCCGGAACCTGCAGCTGTCCCCATAACTACCGCTCCCACCGCAACAGGCCTCCTGTATCTTACTCCTGTAGTAGCCAAAGTATCTGTCTGTGAAATGATGCCGACGGGATGTTCTTCGTAGCTTTCATCGGTCTCCGTTATTTCGTACCCCGCGTCTTCCCCGTCCCCTGTATCACCGGTCTCCGCATCCTCCTGCATGTCTTCCGGCTCCGAATCATCTGGCTCGTCGACGGTTTCCGTCTCTTCGCTTACCGTTTCTGATACATCCGCTGAATCGCTTACATCGGAAACATCCCCTCCGGAGTCTCCGCCGCCATCGTCATCCTGCGCATAAGGGATGCCATATACCGACAATACGACCATACATACCATGACCATTAATTTAATAAACTTCGCCATTTCATCCTCCCTATTTTTCAATTTTAAAAAATAATCAATCGGCCGAAGAATCCCTGATAGGCATTATGCCCATCGAGCGGGCGCTCTGGACATTGATTATATTATACTCCTGGTCTTCCTCTTTTTCTGAATCAAATTTATCCTTAACTTCGGAATACTCTTCATTCCCCATTTCGATCGCCTCGTCGAGCGTGGAATCACCCAGCGCGGTCGTCTCGATATATATGGTCTCCTTGCCATCTTCGTCAAGATCAACCGCGATGAACATATGATCAGGCAGCTCGACCAGGCTTACGTCAAGCCCGATCTTCCGGAATATAGATGCCATCAGGACCGAGCCGTCGACGCAATTGGCCTGGCCGTAATTGATGCTCTCTCCCAGCAGCCTTACATACTGGCTGTCTATATACGGGTCATCGTCGTCCGCGCTGGCAGGCATGGCGCTATAATGCATACCCCTCTTCCTGAGGGTATCCCATATGGCCTCTATCTCCGCTTTGACGTCGTCCCCGTCACCCTGATAACCGGAGAACCCGTCCACTCTTCCCGCGTCGATGGCTTCTTTCATTATTTTCTTTATAAACGGGTGGTTCTCATTGACATAGGCGGCGAAGAAATATGAAACGTCGTTCGCGCTCCCCGAGGAATCCATAAAACTGAAGACATTTTCGTTCACGGGCCTGACCTGCACCCGCGCGGACCGTTCTTCGGCCGGCTTCCTCCCGACCGTAACCTCAAAGCTGATGGTCTCGGGTACGGTCTGTTTGACTCCGAGCAGTTTTTCGTAATCGTACTTCAGGGCGGGATAGACGCAGTATACCGTATTCTTTTCCGCCAGCGTACCGGTAAATACGCTTGGCTTTATGAAACCGCTGCCGGATATTTCCACCTTGATTGGGCAATTATTTTCAGTGCCGCGGACCGCCGCGCCGATAAGGCCCCATGGATCCCCCATGTGCTGTCTGTCTGTATCGTCCCACAGCCCTGCTTTCAGTGTAGCTGTGCTGATAACAACAGACGGATAAATGCTCTCACCCATTTCAAACAGCGGCTCCCATTCCCCCGGCTTCAGGTCAGGGAGCTTTCGTTCTTCAACTTTATCGCCCTCTTCACCCTGTGTATCCGCTGAATCTTCAGCGGCGGCATGCGCAATGGCGGCAGGGGTCACAATGATTAGGAGGCACACGGTAAAAACAATGTATAATGACCTTTTTTTCAAATATCGCACACGGCCCTCCATTCATATCTTTCAGGACACCTGTTTCTATGCTTTTGTAAGAGTATACCTCAAAAAAATACCTTTTACAAAAGGAAAAACCCCTCTAAAAACCGAGGGGTTCTAGCCTATCGAATGAATCCCTATCTTAACGCCTTTGCCGCCATTAACCGGTTAAATGCGGCCATGTCGTCACGCCTTAGTCACGGTCGCTGAATCTATATCCCATCCCATGAACCGTCTCTACCGCCTTGCCCGCTTTCCCCAGCTTGGTCCTGAGGGACTTTACATGCGTGTCTATGGTCCTGGTTTCTATCATCGTGTCGATACCCCAGACATCGTCGAGAAGCTTCTCGCGCGTCTGGACACGGCCGCGTCTTTGTATAAGGGTACACAGAAGCTTGAATTCCATATTTGTCAGGTCGACAACTTTGCCTTTTACCGTCACTTCATGTTTAGGTATATTTACACTGATATCGAAGGCGGAAACTATCTCCTTTTGCGCCGGATCCTCCGCCTTGCCGCGTTTCAATATCGCTTTTATCCTTAACACCAACTCCCTCGGGCTGAAAGGTTTCACGATATAGTCGTCGGCCCCGACCTCGAATCCCACTACTCTGTCAATCGATTCGCCTTTGGCAGTCAGTATTATGACCGGCATGTTTTTGGTCTCGCTGTCTTGTCTTATATGTTTGCATACGTCAAGACCGTCCATTCCCGGCAGCATAATGTCGATAACGGCAAGATCGATTTGTTGCCCGGACAGGATCTTTAACGCATCCTCACCGCTTTTTGCGGCTATGGCATTAAAGCCCGACTTCTCCAGGTTGTATTTGATGAGCTTCAATATGCTCTTTTCATCCTCTATTATAAGTATAGTTTCTTTTGCCATTTCAATCCCCTCTCATATTCCTATAGACTTTCTATTCTCCTCAATGTAACGTCTCGTTATTGGAATGAATCCCATCTCATCGACTATCTTCTGGCCTTCAGCGCTGAGCTCAAATCTAATAAAATCCATAATAGCGCCTGACGGTATGCCATCGGTATACTGGTAAAGCGGCCTGGTCAGTGGATACTTACCGGATTCTACATCGGCCCTGTTTTCCGGGTCGATATAACCTTCTTCCGTATTTTTTGATACCTTGATAGTTTTCAAGCCGGCCCCATGCTGCAAAAAGCCGATGCCGATATAACCAATTCCGGATACGTCGCCTCTAATACTTTCGACTATCTGGCTATTGCCGCTCATCTGTCTGACCTTATCCGAGTATTCGCTGTTTACGACGTTTTCCTTAAATACTTCATAAGTTCCGGAATTCGACTGCCTGCCGTACAGTGTTATAGGCATATCGTCTCCGCCTAACTCTTTCCAATTGGTCAGCTCCCCCCTGAAGATGGATCCAAGCTGTTCTATCGTTAGCTTATCCACTCTGTTCTCTTGATTGACCACCAGGACGATGCAGTCTATAGCTATGATAACGCTGACAGGATTGACCCCTTTCGATCTCATGTCTATCATCTCTCTTTGTCTTGCCGGCCTTGAAGAATTTGCTATATCTATTGTTCTGTTCCTTAAACCGGCCATACCGGTTCCGGATCCCCCTCCGGTAACGCTCACTGGCCTATCGGGATTCTTTTCCGAATAGACTTCCGCGAGTCTCTGCGCGAGGTTAACGATAGTATCAGAACCCCTGACCTGCAGTATCTTCTCCTCTCCGGCTGCGGGGAGCGCCATGAAAGCCGAAAGAACCATTATTGCAATTATCTTAAAACGCATCGCCATCTTTTATCCATGCTCCTATTTTACCGTTTTTACTTATTTGCCGCGCCCGGGGTGGCCCTGGCGGAATATTTAAATAAACCCGCCCCATCCGGATATCTTATACCGGAGCCATCCTTCGGTATACCCTCTACTTCCCGCGACGGGATCTTATCTATCACGGTCTTGCCGTCTTTACCTACCAATAAAACCGGCTCACCCGAGAGCTTGAAATTGGTATGCAGCCTGCCCGAAGGATCGGTCCTATTCTTGCCGGAAGCGAAGATCACCATGAAGACGCCCGGACCTATCGAAATCTCCGGGAAGGGCCATTTAGCAGGCGCTTTTTCGTCGTCGCTCAGATACATGCCGGAAAGACTGATGCTGCGTTTCGTAGTATTATATATCTCTATCCAATCCTGCCTTTTTCCGTCCTCGTCCCGCAACTTACATTCCCCCGATCTCACAACTTCATTAATGACTAAGTCGGCCACCGGCACTGTCGAATCTTTGATAAATACGGCCTCTACGAGCATGCCGTTCTCGGGTTCAAGCAAACAGGTCTCTTCTTTTACCGGGGAACCGTTCACGTTGAAATGCGAAAATCTGTATCCCGCGGCCGCCCTGGCGCTTATCTTCATCGGGATCTCGGCATATGTGCCGCGGCCGGCAAGCTGGGTCTCAAATACGCCCGTATCCATATATACAGATCCCGCTTCTTGGGGCGTTACCGAGAACACCATATCGCTGTATCCCTTGACCCCGAAATGATCCTTAATATGCATCCTCACGTATTTCGGGCGGACGGTTATAAAATGCCTTAAGCGGTCGACATTCTTTTTCCACCGCTCTTTATCCATCTGCCCCTTCGCCCACATATCCAGGTGATATCCTATCCACGGCTCCATCTTTTTTTCAAGTAAGTCTACCACGGGCATGACGTACTCGGGGCTGAAAGGGCCGTTAAGGAACTCGTCGATCTTTCTTATGAATGCGATCCTGTACTCGTCCTTCTTTAAAAATTTATTAAATATCTTCGTCTTCTCCGAATAATCGAGCATTACATTATAGTCCTCATATCCGCCCGCGTAACCGAACGTAGAATCAAAATCGAAGATATAAGCATGGAACGGGCCGGGATCCTTTCCCACGGGGGACACTCGCCAGAAAGCCAGGTTGTTCATCCCGAAATCCGTATTGCAGACTATCGTGGCGGCGGCCATGGAGGCTATCAGGCTCTTGGGATCGAACTTCGTCTCGTCGGCCGGGTCCGCTGAAAGAAAATCGTCAATGGCCGCGGTGCACCCGCTGCGCCTCGCGGCCTCAGACACCTCCTCGTACTCTACCGCCCCATCCATGAAATAACCTCTGAAGAGAACCTTACCGTCATTCCTTATGGAGGCGGCTCCTTCCGCCAGCTTGTCACGGCCGACCCTCATCCCCATGTCGTCGCGCATCACCAAAAGGTCGACATCCGAGCTATTTACAGACGGATAATTTTCAGCGATCCCGGTATTATCCCTCTTCTCCCCGATATTCATCATGCCGTAGTTTTTACCGTTGATGAAGAGGAGGACCGGCCCATTGTCATGCCTTATCTCTATATCCTCCCGGCCTCTGACGAGTTCACAGAATAGAGGGTTGCGTATTCCCATCGTAGGGTAGCATTCCGGATCAGACACATACCTCATACCGTCCTGGTTATTATTCCTGAGCTGGAAGTGGCGGCATTCCTGTGCCCGGCCCTGGCCGAAAAACTCGCACTTGAACGTTCCGCTCAACGGATCGATATCATTATTTGCGCTCAACTTCAGCGGCCTCATCATTACCTCTCTCGAACCCGCGCCGCATACGGACATATACGCTTCCCGGGAAAAGCCGGGATTTCCGCGTTCGTCAAAATATGAGACGTGAACATCGACTTTATCTCTCAGCATATGATCGCTATAAAGAACGTCCCTGAACAGCCCGCTCTTGGCATCCCAGAGTTTCCCCTCCTCGGTGGCTATCGATACTACAGGCATGCCTTTATTATCAAAGTTCATGAAGTAGGCCTGCCCGGATACGGGACTAACAAGATGCCCCTTTTCAAGCGAGACGGCGCGTATCGTCGTATTGCGGTCTATCTTTATCGGATCCGAGTATTCCTTTGAAGCCAAGGTAGGGGTGGATCCGTCCGTCGTATAATATATAGCGGCGCGCCCTCCCTCCGCGCTCAGGCTTACATTGAATGGGGAAGAATAAAATCCGCCGCGGCGAGAATATCTTACAACGGGTGAAAACGCCGCGGTCGTATTCGCCGCGCCGGGCGTCGGTGATGAAAAATATTCCCACGCGCTCGTGGCAGGATGTAATCCGTAGGAAATATTCCTCGGAAGCCTGTCTATTTCCACACCGCTGATGAGACTGCCTCCTCTGTCCGAAAGATAAACTCCTTTATCTTTTTTCGAAAGCCTGAAATTCGCGTGAAGCTCTCCATCGGCAAGGGATTTCTCTTTTCCCGAAGCATATACAAGCAGATATTCGCCCGGCGCTATCTCCCGCTCCGGGAATATCCATCTGGCAGGACTGTCGGGCTTGTCCGACAATCTGTATCCTTTAAGGTTTATCTTCTTTCCTGTTCCGTTATATACCTCTATCCAGTCCGGAGAATGGCCGTTCTTGTCGATTACCGCGGAATTCGACCCCATTATTTCGGTTATCATCAAGGTCCCCGCCGCATTCGCCTGCGACACCATAAAGCCAAGATACATCGCCGATATAAATACTGCCGCTGTGTTCTTCATCTCATTCTAACCCTGCTTTGATCGGGATCATTCAAAATCCCATTGCGCCCTGGTCTGTATGCCATCGAGGGCGCCGTATCCTGCGCGGTCAGCGTGGACCCAGTTCACCATTAGTCTCATATTAGGGTTAAGATACCAGTTCAAGCCGATAGTGGCATCAACAAGGCTTCCACCCGATATCCCCAAGTTTTTATCGTCAAGGTTAAGGTAGGAGCAGCGCGCCGCGACTTCCCATGCGCCCCAAGTCCGGTCCCTGAACGAGAAGACATGCTTCGGCGTAACGCTCCTGAACTCGCCGCGCGAGGTGCTGTACTCACGGCTCTCTCCTGTAAGGATATAGCTGATGTACGCGTACGCGCCGTAGAGATTACCTCTCGTCGATAGCTGGTCTCTCGGCGAATTGATCCACGCATCGATGACCTCCCCCTGTATAGATAACGGCCCATATACGACTGCCGCCTCCGCTCCGAGAAGGTTTTCCGAATTTATTTCGAAATTACCGGTATCCAATACATAGTCCCTGGTCCATAACTCCGGTTGTGACCTGAACCTGATATTCTCATTGGTATTGTTCCACCCGCCGGATTCTGGGACCCTATAGCTATAGGCCGCTCCGAGATGCATCAATCTCCCCTGCCCTTCATACCAGGGAAGTCCCGTGAGCCTCGTTGTAGCGGACCATTCATTACCCGAAACCATAGTCCCGGAGTGCACGGAATTGCGGAAGGCTCCGGCAGCAAATGTTATCCTCTCGTCAAACCAGGCATTATTCATGCAGATACCCCAGTCATATCCGGGAGCAAATACATTGGGCAGGGACCTTTCGAGGAATGTTATGTCGTTAAAACTATCGAGCTCTTCGAGGCTAAACGGCTCTTTCATGTGGCCGATCTTCAGCTCGCCTACGAACGGTATATGCTCCATGCCCACATAGGCGCTCTTGAGCCCATCAACCTCCGTCTTGGTGTTTATATCTCCGTAAAAATCGTATTCGAATTTGAAGAGGAAGTCTTCGTATATCTTCCCTTCCAGGCCAAGCCGCGCGCTCCTGATGAAAGCCTGGTCATTCCGCCGCAAAAAGTCGCCCTGATTACGGAGTAGCTCTGTCAGTGTACTCTGGCCATCGACATACAGCATGTCGGCATAGGTCCGTCCGATCAGCTTGATCTCGAAATTACTGTCAGAAGTCTTGAACGTGAGGGCATTGTCCCATGATGTTTCTACCGGACGCGCGGTAATTTCCCATTTTTTCGCAGCTTCTGCCGAAATATCCTTGCCGGTTCTTATTTCCGTTTGGGCCGGAGCGGCCTCTTCCGCCTTTTTTACCGCCCTTTCTCTTAATTCTCTATCTGACCTCTCTTTAGATTCTTTCGCTACTCTCTCAGCCGCCGTTGAGGCTAGCAAATTGGCCTGCTCCTTAGTCAAGGTACCATTTTCAACGAGCATTTTTACAAGAAGCTCCGTCTCGGTATCCGCATGAGCCTCAACACGCAGGGATACCAGACATATCGCAATAAATAATACCGCTAAAACATTTTTTTTCATAAAACCTCTGCTGTTTTTGCAACCATATCTTTTATGAAATTGATATATAGCTACCGTAAATTAATATAGCAATTACATGTTACGAGTATCTTAAAGTAATGTAAAATCTTTGTGAAATCTATCATTGAAATCTGAGAGATAATAGATATTGATTATAACCGCTATAATAGGCAGGTTTCTAAGATATGTCTTAATTATCTTGCTGTTAATGCTTTCTCTGAAGCGGTAGTCCTCTCATCAAGTCTGACTCTTTATCAGCCATGCGCGGGTGGTATGATCCGCCGCTCATGGTGACCTGCGCATTCTGTTTCTCCAATGCCGCCTGACGGGCCAGGATCTCGTTCAGTACGTCCATCGGGATCACCTGCGCGCCTGCTCCGCTCACTGCGCCGGTGGTCGTCGCCTGAGGCTCTGTAGTCTGGCTGTCGGACTGATCGGATGGCGGCTCATTTACCTGTACATACATACCGGAATATTTGTCTCCCTTAACGTTTATCGGAAGATAAAGTTCGGCAAAGTCGTTTACAGATAATGAAATCTTGCCGATCCCCTGCGAAGGATCATAAAAATCGATGCTCAATGCCTGGAAGCCTTCTGCTACAGACCATGGATCCCCGATATTTGAACTGACAGGATTTTTGTTTGCCGTAAATCCGGCCACTAACACCCATCGATCATATGAGCCGCCTAAAGGAACAAGCGATGGCGTAAAGGAGTGCGCAACCAATTCACCGCGATCCCACCACACATCTTTGGTAACTTGAGTCCCGATCCAGTGGCACATGGTATCAATGGCCATTTTAGCTGTGCCAGTGTAAATGCCGGTATCTTCATCGGGGTCGGATCGGAATGTTTCCGTGCTGAAGTTATAGCCTTTATAAGGATTTCCTCCGGCACTTCCGGTCCTGTTATTGTAACTGGTTGGATTGAACGTATTATCATCGTATGGGTCGTTTGTATTTAAACAATAAGCTATTTCATCGGGAGTAAGGTCTATCCCGATACCGGCTTGCTTGGAACTCACTTTACCGGATTGATAGATGACATTTTGCGTTGGTTTTGAAACATCCGTTAGAGCTGCCCCATCTTGTATTGCGCCGTCGATCATATAATCCAGCAGTATCTTGCTGGCCGCGGCTCCGGTCGAATTATATGAATTATCTACTACGGCCGGCGTTACTTCGAGTACATGAATGCCATAACCATTGGAGGCCTGGTTATTGACCGGTACTGCAGCGTAGGTATTGACCGAGCCCGGAGTGGGATCGGTTATCTGTATGAAGCTGGCGGTATTGTTCGGGTCCCTGCCGTACGATACATCCGCGGCGAG
>JAFGRN010000075.1 GCA_016935115.1 Candidatus Omnitrophota bacterium
CCGCGCGGCAAAGAAGGAGAGGGTGCTCGTCACGACCCTCACCAAGCGCCTCGCCGAAGACCTGGCGCGGTATCTCGCGGATTTCGGGCTGAGGGTCAAATATCTCCACTCGGACATAGACGCCATAGAGCGCGTTGAGATATTGAGGGACCTGAGACTCAATAAATTCGATTGCCTGATAGGCGTAAATCTCTTAAGGGAAGGGCTCGACCTGCCCGAAGTGTCCCTCGTCGCTATACTCGACGCGGACAAGGAAGGGTTCCTGCGCAGCGAGACGAGCCTCATCCAGGTGGCAGGGCGCGCGGCGCGGCATATCAACGGCCGGGTAATAATGTATGCCGATAATATTACAGGATCGATGAATAGGGCTATAAGCGAGTGCGAGAGGCGGCGCAAGATACAGGCGGATTATAATAAAGAGAACCGTATAACACCCCGCTCGATAGAGAAGGCCGTCCGGGAAGGCATCGAGTCCTACAAAAAAGCGAGAGAGGTCATTGCCGATGTCGTGGAGGAGACGGACGAACAGTATGATGTCACTATGCTAATATCAGACCTCCAGCGCGACATGGAGACGGCGGCGAGAAACCTGCAGTTCGAAAAAGCGGCGATCCTCCGGGACCAGATAAAAGAATTAAAAGCGAAATATCATATAGGGCGCGAAGATAAGCCAGGGGTAAAGGAATAGGATATGGGGCTGGACGATGATATCCTGGATGTGCTGAGGGAAAACGGCGGAACTCATATTTCCGGAGAAGAGCTCTGCAAAACAGCGGGCGTCTCCAGGGCGGCAATATGGAAGCATATCGAGAAACTCAGGGACGAGGGATACGACATAGAGGCATCTCCGCACCTGGGATACAGGCTCATCGGAATACCGGACAGCCTCATACCCGGTGAGATAAAGTGGAAATTAAAGACCGCCATAGTCGGCAGGAAGATATTGTCCTACAGGAAGGTCGATTCGACCAATACTATTGCCTACGGATTGGCTGAGAAAGGCCTTGAGGAGGGCGCGGTAATCATAGCCGATGAGCAGACAGGCGGGCGGGGCAGGCAGGGGCGGGTATGGAATTCTCCGCCCGGATCCGGCATATACATGTCGATCATACTCAGGCCCGGCATGGCGCCCAATGAGATACCGAAGATAACCCTTGTAGCGGCTGTGGCCGTGGCAAAAGCGGTAAGGCAGTTTACCGGCCTGCCCGCAATAATAAAGTGGCCCAATGACATACTGGTAAACCGCAGGAAGGTCTGCGGAATACTGACGGAGATGAAAGCGGAACAGGACAGGATCGGCTTTATCGTGCTCGGCATAGGTGTCAACGTCAATACCAGGCATAAAGACCTGCCGAAGACGGCATCGTCTCTTAAGGAAGAGCTGCGCCGCCACGGCGGAGATAATGACCTGTCGAGAGTAGAGCTTGTGAAAAAGATCCTGGAAGCCGTTGACAGGCATTATAATCTTTTGAAAAAAAAAGGATCGGGCCCTATAATAGAAGAATGGAAAGAGCTTTCGGCTATGCTCGGCGCGCGGATCAGGGTGGCTCTGCCCAACAGGTCATTTGAGGCGCAGGCGCATGATATAGACCAGGACGGGTCGCTCGTGGTAAGGCTCGATTCGGGCATGCTGCAGAAAGTAGCCGCCGGTGATGTGGAGATGATACGATGACGGAGAATTTGCTGGCAATAGATATAGGCAATACGAATATAACCGCCGGGCTCTTTGCCGGTGGGCGCCTTGTGAAGAAAAGCAAGACCCCGACGGGTTCGTATTTTCTTTACGGCAGGCACCTGCGGAAGATGGTCCGCGCTTCCAGCCGGGAGAGCGGTGAAAGCATGAGAGTCATCATCTCGAGCGTAGTGCCCCTGGCGCTGGCAAGGCTCATCGTGGAGATAAACAGGACGATGAAATGCGATATAAAGATAGTGGGCCGCGACAAGGCCGTGCCAATAAAGAATCTGTATAAAAATAAATCCGAGGTAGGCCAGGACAGGCTTGTCAATGCTTTCGCGGCGGGCAGGCTCTACGGCTCACCCTGTGTCGTGGTCGACTTTGGTACTGCCGTGACATTCGATGTAGTCTCTGGCAGAGGAGAGTATCTCGGAGGACTGATCCTTCCCGGCATAGAGATGTCGCTCTCAGGCCTCCACAGGATGACGGCCATGCTCCCCAGGGTGGAGCTGAAACACACATCCTCTGTCATCGGCCGGGATACGGTAAACAGCATACGCGGCGGTATCCTCTTCGGCCTGGGCGCTGTCTGCGACGGCCTTGCCGCGCGGTACAGGAAGCTGCTCGGCAGGAAGACCAGGATCATAGCTACCGGCGGCAATGCCGGCCTCATAAGCCGGTACGCGAAATCGATCCGGATAGTGGATGAAGACCTTACTTTAAAGGGCTTAAGGATGCTGATGCATCATAAGCAATAGCCGGCCATGGATAAAGCATCGTATTTTAAAAAAATGGAATACCAGGATGAGGCCTATGAAGCCCTCTGCAAAAGGTGCGGCGTCTGCTGCGGCTCGCAAACGAGCGATCCGTGCGCGAACCTGGTGAAATTAAACGACGGCACCTATAGCTGCAAAGTTTACGAGACGAGGCACGGCCCGCAGAGTTCCGTCAGCGGGAAGATGTTCGCGTGCGTAAATATAAGGGACGTTATAAAGAGCGGGGCGTATTATCCCGATTGCCCTTATTGCAAAGGTTCCGGATAACAGGGGGAGAAAATGCCAGGAAAGATAGTAGATCCGTCTATTTACAACAGAGAGTATTTTCTCGGGGACAATGAGGGCTGGAAAGAGTGGCATTCGGGCCTCGACGGGAATATGCATCCTAAATTCCAAAGGGCCCTCGAGCTTGCCGCGCCCCTCCACGGCAAGAGCGTGCTCGATATAGGATGCGGCCGGGCCGAGCTCATATACTATTGCGTAAAAAGAGGAGCGAGGGCTCACGGCATAGACTACAGCGCCGCCGCCATCGAACTGGCGAAGGAGACCATAAGCCGCCTTCCGCAGGAATTGGCTATGATGGCAAAAGCGACCGTCGGCGAGATAGGCACATTCGAAACCAATGAGAACTATGACGTCGTTTTCATGGTGGAGATAGCCGAACATATGTACGGCTGGCAGTTGAAAGAGGCTTTTGAAAAGATACTCGATATGCTGAAGCCGGGAGGCACGCTTATTGTAATGACCCCAAATTACCTGTATGAAAAGATACTGTTGCCGATAAAAAGGATAGTAAACATACCTCTCAATCTGATAAAATGGCCGCTCAGGATAATCCGCGGCAAGTATTCCCCGAAGTCTTTCGGGGAACTGATGGGCAGGATCTTTAAGGTAAGAGTGGACCGCGGAGAATTAAACAGGAAGATGCATGTCAATGTCACCACGCCCGGGAATATCAGGCGCTACCTGTCCGAATATGACGCGAAAGTCTGGTGCGAGGACCCTTCGAGAAATATATTGAGCCTCTTGACCGGGCGCTGGTGGGGCAGGGAGATAATTGCCGTGGCTGTAAAAAGAAAAGGAGATATTTAATGTTCAGGGAGAAGATCAAAGTGCTCGACTGCACGATCCGCGACGGCGGATTGATAAATGACCATAATTTTACGGACCATCTGGTGAGGGAGGTCTACCGCGCGGTTTCGGAAGCCGGCGTCGATTATATGGAGATAGGTTATAAAAACTCGAGAAAACTATTCCCTGGAGGGAAATACGGAAAATGGAAGTTCTGCGAAGACGAGGATATTAAAAGAGCCATAGACGGTATATCCTCGAAAACGAAGCTTTCGGTAATGGTGGACGTGGGAAGGGTCGATATCAATGATGTGAAGCCCAAAAAGGACAGCCCTGTAGACATGGTCAGGGTGGCATCCTATGTAAAGGATATCGACAAGGCCATATACCTGATAAACCAGTTCGACGGTAAGGGATACGAGACGACCGTCAACATAATGGCGATATCGCGCGCCCTCGACAATGAAATAACCGAGGCTTTTGAACAGCTTGAGAAGGAATGCGCAGCGCAGGCGATCTACCTGGTAGACAGCTTCGGTTCCTTGTACCAGGAGTCCACGGAGTTCCTGGTAAAAAAAGCGAAGAGCATAATAAAGACGAAGGAGATAGGCATACATACCCATAATAACCAGCAGCTCGCGTTCGGGAATACGATCGAGGCGATAATACACGGGGCCAATTTTGTTGACGGGACCGTCTACGGACTTGGCAGGGCGGCAGGAAATTGCCCGCTGGAGCTTTTGATAGGATTCCTTAAGAACCCCAAGTATGATATCCGGCCGATTCTCGACCTGATATCAAAGGAATTCATCCCATTAAGGGAGAAGATGGAATGGGGCTATATAATACCTTATGCGATAACGGGAATGCTCGACGAGCATCCTAAGGCGGCCATGGAATTGCGTTCGGGGCATAAGAAAGAGAACTACAGGGAGTTCTACGAGGGCGTAAAGGGAAAGGGCCTCGATTGAGATGGATGCCGGGCGCTTCAGGAAACTGCCGATAATGGGGATATTGAGGACCTCCGGCGCCGGTGTGCCGATAGAGGACCTCACGGATTCCGTCATCGCTTCGGGTTTGGAAACGATGGAGATAGCGATGAATTCCGACGATGCCGCGGCGCTGGTCGGCCGCGCGGTTAAAGCCGCGAAAGGGCGCCTTACGATAGGCGCCGGCACGGTACTCGACATGGATATACTTAAGGCGGCGCTCGACGCGGGAGCTACGTTCGTCGTGATGCCGACCCTCGTAGCCGGAGTCGTGGAATATTGCGTAAAGAATTCGGTTCCGGTATTCCCGGGGGCATTCACGCCGCAGGAGATCTATAACGCGTGGAATGCCGGCGCTACTATGGTGAAGGTCTTCCCCGCGGCGATGTTCGGGCCGTCTTATATAAAAGAAGTGAGGGCTCCCTTTAAAAATATCGACCTTCTCGCGTGCGGAGGAATAACTCCCGGGAACATCAGGGACTATTTTGAGAGCGGCGCCGCCGCGGTGGCGTTCGGGAACAGTGTCTTCAGGAAAGAATGGATCGATAAGAGGGATTTCGCGTCAATAGAGGACTCTATAAGGCGCCTTATAGCTTCGATGAAGTGACGCGCCTTAAAGGAAAGCCGGATGATACTCGAAGAAGCTATTTTCACAGTCTTCGATTTTGAGACGACGGGCCTGTATCCGTATACCGGCGACAGGATATGCGAAATAGGCGCAGTCAGGACGGGTATCCGCTCCGGAAAGCCCGCCACATTCCACTCGCTCATAGACCCCGAAAGGCCGATATCTCCCGGCGCTTTCCGCGTGAATGGCATAACGGAAGGCATGGTAAAGGGCAAGCCTGTGATCGATGAGGTCCTGCCGGATTTTTTGAAGTTCATCGAGGGCAGCGTCCTTGTCGCCTATAATGCGGGTTTTGACCTCGGTTTTCTCGATGCCGCGCTCGGCGCCGATGCGGCGATCCTACGCGGCTATTATGTCATAGATGCTCTCCGGCTGGCCAGAAAACTCTTTCCCTCTATCGGCAGATATTCCCTGGGGATTGTGGCGGATTCGCTCGGCATCTCCGCCGGCCG
>JAFGRN010000076.1 GCA_016935115.1 Candidatus Omnitrophota bacterium
ATCAAATCCCAGAAGGCGGTCCTTCTGGAGTACCTCCGCCGGAATAAATATACGGAATACGGCCGTAAATACAATTTCTCCTCGATACGCACAATTGAAGGCTTCAGGGATGCCGTACCGCTGAACAGCTACGAAACACTCCGGCCTTATGTGGAAAGGATAGCCGGCGGCGAGAAGAATATCCTCACCGGGGATGAAGTAGTCTTCTTCGGGGCCACTAGCGGAACCACCAATAAGCCCAAGCTAATACCCACCACCCGCTATTCGGAATCCAAAAAGGACGAACTCATGGACCTCTGGAGCTACTATATCTCCAGGGACCATCCCGATGTGCTTAACGGAAAGATACTGGCGATAGTGAGTCCGGTGATAGAGGGCGCCACGCCGTCGGGAATCCCGTTCGGGGCGGAAAGCGGCTACAGTTACAGGACCCTGCCATGGCTTATCAGGTCACTCTACTCGCTTCCCTACAAAGTATTCGAGATAGAGGACTATGAAGCGCGCCACTACGCGATACTGAGAATAAGCATGGGGCAGGATATCACCACAATAGCGACCCTGAACCCAAACACGATAGTCCTGCTATGCCACAAGGTAGAAAGATGGCAGGACCGTATAATAGACGATATAGAGCGCGGGACCATATCGGCCGACATGAATATATCCCCCGCCATCCGTTCCGTAATAACCAGGGCCCTTAAGCCCGATCCGCGGCGGGCGGCTGAGCTTAAGGCCATCTTAAAGGGAAACGGCAAGCTGCTGCCAAAACATTTCTGGCCAAATATGAAGCTGATCGAATGCTGGCAGGGCGGAATGATGAAGCTCTATCTTAATGAACTACAGGATTATTTCGGGCCGGTACACAGGCGTGACATAGGCTGCGTATCGACCGAGTCGAGAAACTCTATCCCTATAAGCGATGATACGCCCGGCGGGGTCCTGGCCATACGCACAAACTTCTATGAATTCATACTTAAAGAGGATATCAATAAACCGGATCCTAAGGCTCTTCTCTGCAATGAACTCGAAAAGGGGAGGGAATATTTCATAATCGTTACAACCGCCGGAGGATTATACAGATACAATATAGACGATATAATCAAAGTCACTGGTTTCTTCAACAAGACGCCTGTCATCGAGTTCGTCCAGAAGGGGCTTGGCGCGTCATCGCTGGCAGGAGAGAAGCTCTATGAATCTCATGTTAACGAAGCCGTCAGCAGAGTCATCGAGAAGGAGAAGATACTCCTGGAGTTCTTCTGCGCGGTGGCAAGGCCCATCGATGGGCCGCGATACTCGCTTCTGGTGGAATTCTCGAACGACAACCCTTCGGATGCCGAGGCGGCCAGGCTTTTGGGCCTGCTGGAGAAAGAATTACGCGTACAGGACAGGGAATATGACTTCGTCAGGAATTCACAGCTGTTAAACGACCCTGTAATGAAGATACTGAGGAAAGGCTCTTTCGAAAAATACCGTTCCAGGAGGATAGCGGACGGCGCGCAGGAAGGGCAGTTCAAGGCCCCCCAGCTTACCGTAGATCCCGATTTCGAAAACAATTTTGAGATCGAAAAAGTGATCACCCTCACCGGCGCAAGGATATGACCAGGATCGGCCCATACACACTGCCCTCAAAAGTACTGCTTGCGCCGATGTCAGGCTGTACGGACCTGTCGTTCAGGATGATCGCGCGCGAGCACGGGGCAAGGTTCTGTTTTTTTGAGATGGTCGATGCCCATTCGGTGACATACCACCGCCGGAAGACATTCGCGATGCTTAAATCATGCGAAGGCGACGATCCCATAGCGGTGCAGATCCTCGGAAACGACCCGCAGATAATGTTGAACGCGGCCAGAGAAATAATCTCGAGAGTAAATGCCGCTTTCATAGATATAAATGCGGCCTGCCCCGCGAAGAAAGTGATAAAGAAGAGGGCGGGGGCATACCTTCTGAAGAACGGCAATACGCTCTGTGAAACGATAAGGTTACTGGCAACATCGCTGTCCCTGCCAGTAACGGTCAAGATGAGAACCGGCTATGGCGGCGAGTCAGTTTCGGATATTACCGCGCTGGCCAGGCGCTGTGAATCCTCCGGCGCGGCCGCGATATTCATACACGGCAGGACGCGCTCTCAGGGATATTCGGGAGCCGTCAATTATGAAGCTATCCGGGCAGTTAAGGATGCTGTCGGAATACCTGTCGTAGGAAGCGGCGACGTACTTTCGCCGGAGCTTGCGGAAATGATGCTAAGCCGGACCGGCTGCGACGCCATACTAGTAGCGCGCGGGTCCCTGGGCAACCCCTGGATATTCAGTGATATCGACAACTACCTGAAGAGCGGCGGTATGATGCCCCGGAGGGGGATTAAGGAAACAAAAGATGTCCTTAAGAGGCACCTTTCATACATGTATAAACATATGGAATGCGGCGACCCGGCAAAAGTCGGGGTCATGCGCAAAGTTGCCCTGTGGTACCTGAGATCCCTGCCGAATTCAAAGAAGATGCGCGGGGAGATATCTCTTGTAAAGACCTACGAAAAGATGATAAAATTGATCGATTCATTCAATTAAAATGAGAGCGCATACCGAATACCTCCAGATGAACACAAAGGCCAGGCGCGAAATAGTCAATATCACCGCCGGCGTCGCAGACTCGGTAAGAAAGAGCGGTATCAAAGAGGGCCTTTGCCTCGTCAATGCCATGCATATAACCTCCAGCGTATTCATAAATGATAATGAGCCGGGACTGCATAAAGATTTCATGGCATGGGTAGAAAAACTGGCTCCGTACGGCATAGACAAGTACCAGCATAACCTAACGGGTGAAGACAACGGCGACGCGCACCTGAAGCGGACGATCATGGGCAGGGAAGTCGTGGTGGCGGTAACGGGAGGAAAGCTTGACTTCGGGCCGTGGGAGCAGATCTTTTACGGCGAGTTTGACGGGCAGCGCCGCAAGCGCGTCCTGATAAAGATAATAGGGGAGTAGGAGATGATGTCGTTTCTGATAAAGTGGGCCATAAACATAATCGCTCTTTTCGTGGTGATACATACCGTGGCCGGCGTGAGCGCAAGCAATGCCCAGACGGTAGTGGTCGCCGCCCTCATCATAGGCCTGCTCAACGCGTTCCTGCGGCCAATACTCATACTGCTGACGCTGCCTTTCACTGTGGTTACGCTCGGGTTATTCACACTGATCATAAACGGATTAATGTTCTATCTCGCGTCAAAGTTCGTCATAGGTTTCAGCGTGGTAAACTTCTGGACCGCGTTCTGGGCGGCCATCATATTCAGCATATTAAGTTTTATACTTAATACGGTATTCACGCCCCAGACTGCCTTTCATTTCAGGGTATCGCGCCATGCGGCCGGCCCGCGGCAAGGGCACAGGCATGTAAGAGACGATAAAGTCATAGATGTGGAAGGGAAGATCGTAGATTAACCCCAAGGAGGTTATGTCCGTGAAGATAAATATCAGAAAGATCCTTATAATCATAGCCGTTCTCGCAGGCCTTTTTATAATTTATAACCTGCTCTTCATAAAAACTGTGAGCTATAGCATCGGTGGAATAAACATACCGGCCAAGTATAATGTCATTACCGGCAAAGCCAGGCCGATAATAGACTATAAAGGCAGTGCCCCGAAAAAGATTATCGTGGATATGAAAGCGGATAAGATAGGCCTGGATTCGAAAGATGTCACAGCCGCGCAATTCAGATGGGCGCTCTTCGAGGAATGGGCCCGAACCCAGCCGCAATATAAAGGCTGGGAATCCGATCCGGAGATTTTCCGAAAAGCAAGCGAGGAATATAAGAGAAAGATGCCGTCCAGCGTAGAGGTGATAAAATAAAATGTCCGCATCCGGGATAGGTTTCGATAATGACAAATATCTTCGGGAACAGACCGCGGCCATAACCGACCGCGTCAAGAAGTTCGACAATAAATTATACCTTGAGTTCGGCGGCAAGCTCTGCGCCGACTACCATGCCGCGCGCGTCCTTCCCGGATACGATCCCAACGTCAAGATACGCCTTTTGCAGCAGTTGAAAGACAAGATCGAGATAGTGCTCGCCATCTTCGCGGGAGATATAGAAAAGGGGAGGGTTAGGGGGGATTTCGGGATCACTTATGACGCGGCAACCTTCAAACTGATAGACGACCTAAGAAAATGGAAATTGGATATATCATCAGTCGTCATAACGCGGTTTGCTAACCAGCCTTCCGCGGTCATATTTAAGAATAAGCTGGAGCGCCGCGGCGTAAAAGTCTGTCTGCACTATCCCATCGAGGGATATGCCACAAACATAGATCATGTCGTAAGCGAAGAGGGCTTCGGCAAGAATGATTTTATCGTGACCAAGAAGCCTATCGTAGTGGTTACCGCTCCGGGACCGAATAGCGGCAAGCTCTCTGTTTGCCTTTCGCAATTATACCATGAGAATAAGCGCGGAATAAATGCCGGTTATGCCAAGTTTGAGACGTTCCCGATATGGAACCTGCCGTTAAAGCATCCCGTTAATGTAGCTTACGAAGCGGCAACCGCGGACATCCTGGATTTCAATCTTGTAGATCCTTTCCATCTGGCAAAATATAATGAAACGGCGGTCAATTATAACCGCGACGTTGAAAGTTTTCCAATACTAAAGCTCATGCTCACAAGGATCGTGGACAAGGCGGCGTCCCGTATCGTCTATAACTCTCCTACCGATATGGGTGTAAACCGAGCCGGATTCGGCATAATCGATGATAAGGCTGTCAGGGAAGCATCCAGGCAGGAACTCATACGCAGGTACTTCCGCTATAATCAGGAATATGTCCTTGGCATAGAGAAGAAGGAGACTGTAGATAGAGTGGCTATGCTCATGGAAGAGATGGGCGTAAAGGTAATTGACAGGCCGGTTGTAGCAATAGCGCGTAAAACCGGCGAAGAAGCGGAAAAGAAAGGCAAGGGATTCGCCGGTATCTATTGCGGAGCAGCCCTGCAGTTAAAAGACGGGCGCGTAATAACCGGGAAAAATTCACAGATCATGCATGCGGCTGCGAGCCTGGTAATAAACTCGCTCAAACAGCTCGCGAATATACCCGACGAGATACTGCTTATATCACCGCAGATATTGAACCAGATCAATAATCTCAAAGAAAAGATACTGCAAGGCGAACCGGAGAGCCTCGATCTGGAAGAAGCCCTGATAGCATTATCCATAAGCGCAACCACAAATCATACAGCAGAGATAGCCATGAAGAAGCTTATAGACCTGCGTGGCTGCGAAATGCATATGACACACATTCCCACCCCGGGTGATGATGTAGGGCTTAAGATGATAGGCGTCAATATCACCACCGACGGTAAATTCTCCTCCCATAATCTCTTCGTAACGTAGAATCATTCCGGTAAAATAGGGGACGTCCCGCGTCATTGCGAGGGCGAAGCCCGAAGCAATCTAACCTCATCGTCATTGCGAGGAGCCCTTTAATAAGTTCAGGGCGACGAAGCAATCTAAAGATTATTCCCACATGAGACCTCCCGTATTGTTTTAAAAAAATACTATCTTTTTGTTGACTTAATAACACTTTATGCTATAATAAAACTCTATTATGTTAAGCCAAAACAATCCCAGAAAAACTATATTTCGAATAATATCTTGTGCAATAATATGCGCAATGATATGCAATGATATCTGTTATGCCGCGCCTGACATAGCAAAACATCTTGCCGTAGAAAGTATGTTCAAACCTACGACAAGAGACGATAGAAGTTCTGGTTTTGAAGAAGCAATTGCCGCGCAATACGCTAAAGAGCTCACTGAAAAGTACCGCAAGATCGGGGTTTCCGATTATACGCTCATTCCTGAAATCGAGCGCCATACAGCCGCGGTAAAACATAAATCCCGCACAAAGAAGGCCTCTAAACCATCTTTAACTGCGCCTATAAGCTGCGCAAAATATCAAGATGCAATCATAGGAATCATAACCTCAAAAGATTATCCTGAAGAGAAGATAAACCTGAAAGATCTCTTTGCCTATATAAAGGAACGCCACCCTAAGCTGCTGGAAACCGGCGCAAATGATCGTGAAAAACTCGCGATATTGTGCCTATCGCTTTATGGAAGCGGAAATACCTACTGGAACATACTCGATCTTCTTAAGGGTAATACCGCCACTGCTAATCATAAAAAAGCCGCTCTATTCAGAAAGATTAAAGAAGAAGTCGAAGAAAAACTGAGAAGTTTACAGGATGTCATCCTGCCGGATAATAGAACCACCGCATTTGCTATCGCTGAATATTTTAAATATGGGTACGATAATCTTGATCCAAAAAGGCAAGAACTCTTAAAAAATTTCTTCCGCATATGCAAAAACCCAAAAAAAAGGAATTTTGCCGGGCAATGGGAACGTGATTACGCTGAAATATTATCAAAAATGTCAGCCAGGCAACTGCAGGCCGAATGGGAGAGAGTGGGTGCCCTGATAGAATATGTAAATTTGCCCCTATATACGATCTCCGTAAGAGAATGCGTCAATGATACCGTGCAGTATTTTCATCCGCAATACTATACCTTGTTTGACATACTTTCCTCAGAAGACGAGATCGAGCGTTATCTGGTATGCTATATAGCTAAGATGGCCATAATACTCGAATGGGCAGGCCGCCATTGGATGCCAGGCCGCGAATCTTCGGGATTTTCGTCTCTTCCTAAAAAAATAAAACCAAGTTTTAAATATATAAAATCAACCATTAATGCTTCGCTATTAAACGTAAAAGACAAGATATTAAAATTTGAGGATAGGCCGGTATATAAAACTCTATCAATGCTAAGCGATGAAAAGGCCAGGTCCATATTGAATAACCTGCAATTAAAGATGCAGAGGGATATCGACAGCGAAATCATGGAGCGCGGACGGACACAGTCTGAACCTGCCGTATCCATCCAGGGGCATAAGCCGGACGGGACATTTAAACGCAAGCCAGGCGGCAGTTTTAAAGATACGATCGATATCATACTCGATGATTCTTATCTCTACTCAAGCGCTAAAAAAGGCAATCTTACCATTCCCCAATATTTAAGCGTAGATCAAAGAGTCGCTTCTTCTACAAAGAAACGGGATTTTGCGAAATTGGTAGAGCTGGGCTATCTTAGGCTCACAAATAATTTATCGAAACCTTATAAATATGCCATGACCGACCTCGCCATAAGTTACGATCTTTGCCGCGCTCACGTGGACTTGTTTCTGGATCTATGCCCTGATTACCCGGATGATACAGCAAGTATACACAACCTGATCCGGATGACGATTGGCGCAGGATATGAAAAGTCCGCCGTTCTATTCGCGAGATTGGAGAGCATGCTTGAAGATGATATTATAAGCGTAAAAGATGTTCCTAATCTGGTATACCTGCTGTCCGCAAACACATCATACGATCCTGCCATCGATGAGACGATCTTAATCATATGGAGGATGTTTAAGAGGCGCTACATAGAAAGAAACGATATCGGGAGTTTTCTGCGACCTATATGCGAGAGGACCGTGTCCACCCGCCGATATGCGATCTATGGAATATTCCATTGCTTCGAGGCCGGCTTATCCAAAGATGAAATACGACGGATACTCATGCCCGTAGCGGAAGTGGGCTCCGAAGAATCCGGCTTGTTCATAATAACCATTGGGGACCTGCTGAAATCGCGCGCTATAAATAAGGAAGATGTCGCTGAACTGTTCATTCCATTTATAAGAATTGTCAAAAGAAATGCCGATAATACCAGGCTCCTTATCGCGAACCTGCACCGCATGCTGACTTTGGAGCGCAAGTGGACCCCTGATGAGTTCGTCCGTTTTGTTCTGCCCGTAATAGAAACATGCGGGAGAAATACCTGCACCATACTCGGCGCTATCTGCGGCCTGGTAGAACATAATGCGGTTACTAAGGAAGAAGCATACCGCTACCTCATGCCTTTCGCCATGATGCTGGAGGAACATACCGGCCCGACCCTTTCACTTCTGGTCGACGATGTAATAATGCCGTCATCCCGTGGAATGGGATATGATTACGATTCTACAACGGTGGACTTTGATATTGGGTCCATGGCGGCCATGTTCAGGGTATTCTCTCAACGCCACAGGGATCATAATGTTGATGATGCAACCATAAAGAGGGAGCTCATAGCACCGGCTATCGGTAAAGCTATCGGCATGCTCAATAAGATAATATCATCCGGCAGGGGTTCCGAAAGATTTGGCACAGTTTCGGTCCTGAAATTAAAGGAAGTACTGTCCCGCACTTTAAGCCAACTGCCGGAATACCATAATCCGGCGAATGACAACATCATAAATGAACTGTTTAAAGCCGACATTACCGGCCCGAGACGGCTCGAGCTGCTCAGCAGCCCGACATTGATAGGTGATGATAAAGCGCGTAAGGCCCTTGAGGCGGAGCTTCTGCATAATAGCTCGCTCGAATCAAAGGCCAGGCTCGCGATACTTCAGGCCCTGCTAGATACGGGTAGCCCTGAATCGATGAAAACACTTACCCAATTCATTGCGATCACTGAAGATTCCGCCGCTAAAAATAGGGCTGTGGAAGTGCGCACGCGCCTCACCGGCGTCGATTATTCCCTTATAGCATCTTCGGACAAGCACATGCCGCCCGGCTCGATATACAGCGTACTTAAATATCTCTGCGACAACGGAATTACCTCCGGGGAAAAAGCCGTGAGCCGACAGGATCTTGTTGCTGCTATAGGCCGCAAATATAACACTCTGAAATACGACTTAAGAGCCCTTTATCGCCACCTGCATCTCGTTGTGAAAGAAGGCAGGGGCGAATATGCGCGATATTATGTTCCGGAGAACGTCAGAAATAAGAGCTCCGAGATACTGCCTGTATTAACCCGGTTCAGAAGAGAGGAGCTGAGGCCTTCGCCGGATATACTTGAAGATGTCTACCGCAATGAAATTGAGCCGATAATAGGGCCTCTCGAAGAAACGCATGAAGCAGCCCTGGACAGTAAAAACAGGATCACCGTCCCCAGGGCGTTCGCCAGCGCAATGAGCGTGCCCTTTTTCCTGATACCAGTAGCCGAAGAGAGGCGCATAGCGGTCTGCGCGTTCGAGTGGCTGATGAATAAAATAAAACCATTTCTGAGTGCTATTATTTCGGACAGCGCTAACAGGGCCGTGTTGAGGGCCATCGGCAGCCGGTCCGAGCTCGTCAATAAACTGGAAAAAGGCGGCAGATTTGTCATGTCGCCGGAAATGCTGGGGGCAATCGGCGCCGGAAATGGCAATAGAAGGCTCCTTATAACCAAAAAAAATGGGCATCTCGAAATACGCGCGGCGCAAAACAGAGAGCTACTTCAAAAATTGTCTGTTCTCGGCTTTACCGCATTAGGTTATGCTATCGCATCAATGGCCGAGTTCAATCCGAACTACACGGCAATACTACTACCCCTGTTGGGCTCCTGCTTAAATATACATACTGAATCTATTGATAATGAAGCACTCACTACACCGGGCGACCAAAGGCTTCTCAGGAAGGTCCGCGACTATCTGCTTTCACTGCCTCTTGCAAGGCTCAAGCGCATCACGGCGCCGACCATTCGCGACGCCATACTCGGAAGGTTCGGAACCGCAAAAAATTTTCAAAGAACATTCTGGACTAACTGGGCTCATAGGATCGGGTTTGACCTGGAAAAAGAGAAAGAGGCCGCCCGCGCTTATGAAGGAAAAATAGCGGCCGCTTTGGCTGAGAAGGAAAAAACAGAAAAAGGCCGCTGGAAAAAAGCGGACAGATTTTATAAAGGGCAGATCATAAAATACGTCGGCACCGAACGCTCTCATCTTATCGGGAAAAAAGGGTCAATAATAGGATTACCGGAACTTAACAAAGAAGGCCAGCGCGTTCCCGGTGTATCAGTAGGCTATAGAACAAGGAGAGGGATAGAAACTTTTACATTAAAGGAAGCGCAAAAAGATCTTCGTGTCCGCGTTATCGGTAAACTGCCTGCCGTGCCAAATAACCTTCCGGATCGCCATGTAAATAAAGATTTCGGAAGATTTACCTCCATGTACACGCATCCCGGCCGGCTGATAAATATAGACAATCTCATCATGACCCTACTGGACAAGGAAATTCCCTATACCGGCGAGAAGCCCTTAATAGGAGACCTGGGTGTAGGCTTTCCTCCGGTCACCACGGTGGAGCTGGCTGAAAAATTGGGCAACAGGGCCGATGTTGTAGGTGTGGACATAACCATACCTAAATATGCGGTAAAGATGGCCGATGACCTTGTGACAGGGCCGTATTATACAATGTTCGATGAGCACGACAATTACCTGGGCGGCTTCGGAGAAAATACCACTAAAATTAACGAAGAGCAGAAGCAACGCGCGCTGGAAGCGAGGGACGCCTTCCTGCAGCCGGAGGCTCCGGAGGCCGATAAGAACGGAAACAAGATATTGAGGGATCCCATGCCGCGATATCAAAGGGATAATCTCACATTCATCCGCGGCGGATTTGATTTCAAGTACGACAAGCAATTCGACATCATAAGGACATTTAATGTGCTGGTGCCGGAATATTACGGCAATGCGGCAGAAGTTGAAAGAGCCCTACAGGCGATAGGCTCGCATCTGAAAGAGGGCGGCCTTCTGATCGCGGGAACGACACATGCATCCTCCGGCCGGGAAGAATTTTTGATTTATAAAAAATCAAATGGCAAATTAGTTCCGAAATATTTGGGCACTTTTGTGGGGCTCAAACTGGGGGCTGTCTCCACGATCAAGACCATAACCTCCGGTGGCAGAGGTAACAGCGCATTTTTAAAGCCATGCGCCGGTATTTTACACTTGCTGTCAAATATTGAATATCACGTCAAGCTGGACAGCATCTATACCGGTTATAAATATAAGATGAAGGCATTAGAGGCTGAGATAATCTCTGCATACTTCAAAATGTCGTCGGGATTTCCGCCGGAGGAATACCGTAAATTAAACGAAACGGGCATCGATGAAACCAGATTATACAGGGAGAGGGTGGCTTCTCTCCTGAAAGACAGGTACGGCTATAAGGCAACCAATACTTCATCGGGCCATATTATCTTCGAACTGGATCCCGACGGAAAGCTATCAATATCTGCCAGGCCCAGCGAAGATACTGGAGACGGGGCGAATTCCATGACTAAAGAACTTATAGCCGGCGGGCATAAAGCGTGTGAGGACTGCGATAAGGCTATGAACTATGCTCGGCTTGCAAAGGCCGAAGCCCAAAGAGGTGACATCAATAAGGCGAAAGAGTTCGCTGAAATGGCCGTAAAACTATTTCCGGCAAATGGTACACTCTTTGGCGCGGTAAGCGCGCTTATGCCTGACCAGACTATCAGTATGGATGCAAGGATCGATTTATGCGATGTATTGGGTAATCATATAAAACGCTTTGGTGTTTCAGCCAGCCTGCCCATATCCATAATAGAGGATTGCCTAAAAATTAAAGAAGCGCCCTTAAAGAGAGATGCATTTAATAAGATCATAGAGCCTCTATTTTTCAAAGCGCCCGAACTTTTTGACGATACCATAGTGAGAAGAATAGTAGCGCACTACAGGAAAGAAGCGCCTCAGGCAAAGTATCTTCTATTTTACGCGTCTATGCGCAGAGGCCCGCCTCTTTACATAGATAAAGATTTCCCAATACATTCCCTGATAAAGAACAGGCTTTCTCACGGCAAAAAGAAAATCCTCTTTGTATACAATCTTATGGACGGTATGGGCGATGAACTCATTACAGGTTCAATGCTCATGCAGGCACTTCTTGATTTTAACCCCGAACTGGAAATATCCATACATACACCAAGGCCATATCTCTATAGCCATCCTCGCGTTTATGCCAAGCATATTACCGAGATAATCCTCCCTCAAGAAAAATTCGACGTTGTGATCCACGCCTCAATGGAAGGCGAAATGCTTAAGGCAAAGCATGGATCGGATGTAATAGCTTATCTTCAATCCCATCCGGATTCCTTTTACATAGAGCTTAATAAACATCCAAATTCCCGCGCCTCATCCATGGCAGTTAAAAATGATAAGCTTATCTATACCTACTTTGATGGAAATAGATACTCCGTCGGCACGCATATTGCGGCAGAGCTGGGCCTTCCGTTCAGGCACGGCACAATCAGGCCAGGTCGAGACCTCTTTATTACAGAGAAGATGCCGGAGGTAGAAGCCTATTTTAACGTTATAAATACGGCTAATAAAAATGGCCTCCCGATTCTGGTTATCAATCCTTTCGGCGGAGAATTTAGCGCAAAGGGTCCATTAAATGACACAGAAATAGGCCATTTCAGGGCAATAATAAAAACGCTCATAGACAGAGGCTGCTTCGTTGTTATTGCCACGAACGACCAGCCATGGGGAAGCGCTGATGAGGCCGCAAAAATTATAGCCGGACTACCGGAAAAAAATATCCACATCCTGCCATTGCCAAATAAGATACCCCATCTCTATAAACATATAGTTGATCGCAGCTCCGGCGTAATAACAGTTGAAGGGGGCATGGCGCATCTGGCATATCATATGGGGAAGCCCTTGATAGTGTTTATAATGAAAGGCTCGGGCCGGGAATGCGAATGGATTCCATTTACCGCAGACAGGCTGCAGGGTACCGCCCGCTCACACGATTTCGGAGCGGAGGGAGAGATTGATGTCATAAATGATTTCGTGGATCACATAAAGAATGACGAGGGCCCGCGATTCACGGGCGATTCGATACCAGAATCGGATGAATTAGCCAAATCAATAAGGATGGAAGCAGGCCTTGCATCAGACGACCCGGTAAATATCATTAAAAACCCTGATACATTAATAGAGATCAAAAACGATGCCATAAACAGGCTGCGCGAAGCCGAAAAATTCAAAGAGCTGACGGATGTCGCTCTTGATGATAAGGTAAGCCCAATATTGCGAAAAGCCGCTATTAAGTCCATGGAGATTGCAGGTATTGATTTGGCGTGGAACCTTGATGACAAGACATCATTTGAGGAAATGGAAAGGATAATCTCTATTCTGAAAGTGCTCGTAACTAAAACCCGGATATCCAGGGATCCTAAAATCCAAGCCCTGCTGTGCAAAGAAGCGGTATGGGCCCTGCGAAAGATAGGCAGCCAGGCACTTAAAATCGGCTGCGATTCGATAAGCGCAAAAACCTCAAAGATACTCGAGGAACTGGCGGAAAGTCTGATGGCAGAATTTGGCATCGCTGAGCATGACAAAATCGCGGCGATTAATGAGCTGCTCAGGAAAACACATATGAAAATTGTAATAGGCGCCGTGGCTGAAGAGAGATCTGTCGGGGCAGCCAAAAAATTCATAAACAAAATGGGATGGAAAGGAAATGATAAATCGTTGAATCTTATGGTGGCGCGATATTTTCAGAATGACAGCGATAATAAGGAATCCAACTCTTATTTCAGAGATCAATTCAGCGATTTCACCATATGCACTTACCCAATACCAAGTGAAGATTGCCTGACACTCACCTTCCTGGATGTTAACAGGATCCGTGATCTGGCTGTAAACGACTACGCTATCCCGGACAATTTCGCAGAAGAGGGCCTATTTAATAAGGTGGTTGACGTTGCTATCTTATCCACACTATTGATAGCTAAAAACGAGCAGGATAAAGCAAAGACAAAAGCAAAACAGGACGAATTTGGAGAAAAAGAGCTTCTGGACATAGCTAATGACGCTATCATACTTTCCGAACAGGTATTAGATAAAAAACCTGTAACCGAGACTGAAAGGATGGAATTCCTAGCGCTGGGCTCTTCTCACATCACCTTCAGGTATAATGCCATAAATGGAAAGCAATATGCCCTACTTATAAATTATCAAAAGAAAGGCGATAAACATACGTACGCAAGCCATGAAAGCCTGATATATAAGGCGATAAATCCGACGGGGGAGAGGAAAGACCTGCCGTATATCGTGCGCAAATATACCCATAATGGAAGGACGATATATATTCAGGAGCTTTTCGCGCCAGGTAAAACACTTGAAGAGGCTCAAGAGAAACTATCGGGATGGACCGATAGGCAGAAAGCCGCACTGGCGCTTAAGATAGCCCGGATTCTGTCATATCTGCATTCTAAAGGCGTACTTCACAGGGACTTATGTCCGCCTAACATCTGGATACCAGATGCTCTTATGAATAACCCGGACATGATCGATACTTATCCGCCAATAGTTTTTGATTTTGTATATTCACTGCTGATGAATACCCGCGATGGCAGGATAGAATCCGGCCTGCCGAAATACTATGACATATGCCAACAGTTTACTATTTACACACCGGGATATTCCTATCTGCATTCCCGTTCACGAAGAGACAAATTATGGCGAAATCCACGAAAGGACCTATTCGGGTTTGGAACCATCCTTTCCTGTATATATAATATTGATACCCATGCCATGCTTGGAGGATCGGAAATTCTAAACACTAAAAACAAGGAGTTTCGGGAAATAGTAATACGTAAACATGACGGACATCTTAAAAAGTTGCGGGTCAAGCTTCCTCCTAAGGAAAAGAAACTGGTATTACGGCATATACATATCTTCCAGAAAGACATAGATGCTCTTATAGATAACTCCGGGATCCCATACCAGATCAGGGTTCTCATGAAGGGGTTAATCAGGACAAATAATCCTGAGGAGATCAACCTCACGATTGATGACATAATCGAGGGGCTTAAAAATACTCTCGAGATGAGAGCGCAGACAGAAAAAGGATGGGGTCCCGGTACTCCACACATAACGCAGCCGGCCGATGAACTGCTAGAGCCGGAATCCGGAACGTGGATCGAGCCACAGAGATACATTGATACGGCCAAACAGGCGAGGAGATTTATATCCAAAAACAAGCAAAGATTCTGGGATAAGGGTCTCAGAATAACTACCTGCGAAGGGCATACTTACGAGACAATGAGAAGGCTTACTGAAAACGGCATTTCATCCAGAGCAACATACCGCAGAAGAAACGGCAAGCATCATGTATGGCTAGAGACAAGTGACGGATATATTATCGATGCATACCCGCAGGACGGAGGATTGCCGCGGATATTTAAAAGAGAGATGGCACCCGCAAATCGATATAACGGCAATGATATAACAAATTTCGCCTGGGCCGTAAGGGATATACAGAAATGGAATGATGTGGCGCAAAAGATAGAGGCCGGTTATCAAAACCCGGCCTCCTCGCCCCTGCCATCTGGAGAATTTGAAAAGATACAGGCTATCAGGCTAATTGACACCGCAAAACTTATTGAATCCGCAAAATCGGATAAACCCGTAATCATGGCACTCGGCACGGATTGGATAAAAAGCTACGAACCCGGCGAGCCGCAATACAGCGACATCAATCCTCTAGTGACAAGTATCCGAAACCTATGCAGAAAAAGGGGCATGATATTTATCGATGGTAGTGATGAAGACTTGCCGGAAAAGATAAATGACGCCAGAAAGGTCAATCCTAATGCAAGGGTAGTAGTCCTGGCAGGGCAAGAGGCCATATTGTCCCGGACATTTGAAGAGCTTAGGAGCGATACCAACACCTTCCTGGCAGCAGTAGATTCAAGCAAACTGGATAAAAATTGCTATATCCGCATCGTGGAAATGATCAGGATCGCCCTATGGATGGGATTAAATATAAACGATATACTCAGTGATAGTGGCAACATAATGAATAATCCAAATATAACCATTTATCGTTATGGCGAATCCCGAACTATTTACATATTTGCGCCCAAGCCGGAGCGCATCCCTATAGATAGCGAACGCAGATCGCTCTACAAAGTCCAGGAATTCGCGTAAATCTCTTGACACCATGCGCCATGCATGTTAAAATTCACCCATTAAAGAAAGGAAATGTCCTGAAAATAGGGCATTTTGATATTATATGATATATAATAATATGGATATAAATGTTAATGCTATTAACCGAGGAGAGCTCGCACAGAACGAGTAATACGTATTATTGCGGCTCCTGTTTACAGGCCAGAGGGACGATCGTCTCCGCTGGCTTTTTTTGTTTTTAGGAATAAAAGGTCCTAATGAAAGATTATTGCGGCGTAGTAGGGGTTTATGGAAGTAAGCATGCCTCCCAGCTTGCTTACCTTGCCTTGTACGCCCTGCAGCATCGCGGTGAAGAATCGACCGGTATCGTAAGTTTCGACAGGAAAAAGATATACCAGCATAAAGGGCAGGGCCTCGTCGCTGACATTTTCAAAGAAGATAGCCTTAAAAAATTAAAAGGCCCCCTGGCAATAGGCCACGTACGCTACTCTACGACCGGCTCATCCACACCGAAAAATGTCCAGCCATTACTTATCAACCATAAAAAAGGTTTCATAGCTGTAGCCCATAACGGCAATCTCACAAACAGCGTCCAATTAAGAAATGAGCTTGAGGACGCGGGATCAATTCTCCAGACGACCATGGACTCTGAGCTCATATTGCACCTCCTGGTAAAAGACCACCAGAATAATTATTCCGGGAAGCTCCTGCCTATAATGAACCGCCTCGAGGGCGCATTCTCATTCATAATAATGATAAATGACGCCATATACGCGATGCGCGATCCTCATGGTTTCAGGCCTCTCTGCATAGGAAAAGCAGGCGATGCTTACATAGTTGCCAGCGAGACATGCGCGCTCGATATGGTCCAGGCCGCATATGTGAGGGATGTTGAACCGGGTGAGATAGTAATTATTGATAAAAACGGCCTGCGGTCCTTGAAGCAGCCGGAGAAGAAGAAACATGCATTCTGTATATTTGAATATATTTATTTTTCAAGGCCGGATTCCAACATATTCGGCCAAAGCGTCTATCTCACCAGGAAGAACCTCGGCAGGACGCTGGCAAAAGAGCACCCGATCCCCGCTGACATGGTGATGCCCATACCGGATTCCGGCACATGCGCGGCATTGGGATACGCCGAAGAATCAAAGCTCCCGCTCGAGATGGCGTTTGTCAGGAATCATTACATAGGCAGGACATTCATACAGCCGAGCCAGTTAATAAGGGACTTTAAGGTCAAGGTCAAGCTAAACCCGGTAAGGGATGCGTTAAAAGACAAGAGAATAATCATTGTTGAGGATTCCATAGTAAGGGGGACTACCTCGAAGGGAAGGGTGAGGGCGCTAAGAGAGGCTGGTGCCAGGGAAATACACATGATGGTAAGTTGTCCGCCGATCATCTCGCCATGTTTCTACGGAATAGACTTCCCGACAAAAAAAGAACTGATAGCATCGAGCCACACCATAGAAAAGATGAGGGAGTTTATAGGCGTAGACAGCCTGAAATTCATAAGTTTGGATGGAATGCTCAATTCCATGCTTCTGCCGCGCGAAGAGTTCTGCACGGCATGCTTTACCGGCAACTACCCGACTACCATTTGCAAACCGCCGTCTAAGAAGGCTCTTGAAAAGGCGCGGCGTCCCGGAGTAAAGAAAGATTAATATGTCCAGAGAGAAGATACTTATAGTCGATTTCGGTTCGCAATATAACCAGCTCATCGCCCGGAAGGTAAGAGAGCTGAATGTCTTTTGCGAAATAGTGCCTCCCGATTTTTCGTCGGATTCGATCGATCCTGATGAGATAAAAGGCATAATATTTTCCGGCGGCCCGGCAAGCGTCTACTCTAAAGGCGCCCCGCATTGCGACGGCAGGGTATTCTCGCTCGGCATACCCATACTCGGCATATGCTACGGGATGCAGTTAATGTCAAAGATACTTGGCGGTGACGTCGCGAGATCCCGCCACAGGGAATACGGAAGAGCGCCGCTTTCTATAACAAACCATAAACTCTTATTTAAAGATGTGCCGGGTACAAGTATTTCATGGATGAGCCACGGCGATAAGGTAAGAAGAATGCCGAAAGGTTTCGTCCGAATCGCCCGGTCGGGCAATACATCGATCGCGGCTTTCGCGGACTTTAAGCGAAACCTATTCGGCGTGCAGTTCCATCCGGAAGTTGCCCACAGCCAGCACGGCAAGACCGTAATAAAGAACTTTGTCAAAGGCATATGCCGCTGCCGCGGAGACTGGTCGATGCGGTCTTTTATAAATGAAACCGTCTCCGACATACGCAAGGCGGCGGGGCGCGACAAGGTCATATTGGGGCTGTCCGGAGGCGTAGATTCCTCGGTTGCGGCGGTACTGATAAATAAGGCCATCGGCCATAAGCTCGTCTGCATATTCGTCGATAACGGCCTCCTGCGAAAAAATGAGGCAAAGATCGTAAAAGAAGTATTCCAGAAACACTATAAAATGAACCTTCACTGCGTCAACGCGTCGGAGGAGTTTTTGCGGAATCTTCGCGGTGTCGCAGATCCGGAAAAGAAGAGAAAAATAATAGGCCGCACATTCATCAGGGTCTTTGACCGCAAAGCTAAATCTATAGGCAGTGTCAGGTATCTCGCCCAGGGCACCCTCTATCCGGAC
>JAFGRN010000077.1 GCA_016935115.1 Candidatus Omnitrophota bacterium
CCTGTTCCGTCATAACCTGGCATATTAATCACCTCCTTTTTTCTTCCTGCATTTATCGCAAAGTCCGTAAAATTGGATCAGATGGTTCGTGATCATGAAATTATATTTTTCAGAAAGCCCCTTTTCCGTCTGTTTAAGAAGCTCTATCTCGTCATCTATAAAGTCTGTATAATCGATGACCCTCTTGCAATCGGTGCATATCAGGTGATGGTGATGGGCGCTCCTCTTCGATCCTTCGGCCAGCTCATAACGCGCCCTGCCGTCGCCGAAGTCGAATTTGAATACCAGACCGAGGTTGACAAGGATCTCGAGGGTCCTGTATATAGTAGTAAGCCCTATTGCCGGATACGCGGTATGTACCTTAATATATATATCTTCGGCGCTTAAGTGTTTATCGGCCCTGGTAAGGACATCCAGGATGGCTTCCCGGCCTACGGTTATCCTGTAACCGCAGCCCCTGAACCTTCCGTGCCACCACATGGGGCCTTGCCCGTTTCCTCTTGGCATATCGGGTTACTCCTTAATGGCAATGGTTTCCATTACCAAGTATACGCTATTTTACGATTCTTGTCAAGGCATTTAAATAAAATTTTATTAGGCAAGGATTTATGTAGCTACGAGAGCCTGGAGGGAATTTCTGTATTCTTCGTATTGTCGTTTTATGTCGTCGGTAAGGGCCCTGATGGGCGGCAGCATAATGAGCCAGCCGTTTGTAACGCCGTTATTTAGTTTCGCATCTAAAGCCATAGCTATCGCCTGCGCAAATGAATATACGCCTTTTTCCGGCCCTACAATAACTATCGGAAGATGTGTATCTTTGGCAAAAGCAGCCAGCTCCTCGGGCTGTAAGACCGGGCCTCTTATAATTCCGAGTATTTCTTTGGCACCCTTGGCTCGCGCGAATCTCACGATGGCATCGGTCTCCCTTATCTCCCCTTCTTCAGCCTGCAGCTGGTGTCTATCCATTTTTACAATTTCAATTGCTGTATTTGAGTGTTTTATCATTTTTTCCAATATCAAAGCATTCGCTGGTTCCTTGGCATACAGAACTATCTTCCCGCCGCTTAAGATGCTGTTCTTCGAGAGAATATTCTTTACCGTATGTTCAAGGTCCACCACCATGGCGTTTTCAAGAATATCATCGGCATAAAGTATCAGGCTTTGTTCTTTCTTCTCACAGGATGCCAGACGATTGCTTGCATCCGCGGCAGTACTACTAAATTCCTGCCATGAAACTGCCTCGAAATTCCTGAGTGACCCGGTAAAAGCCTTTTCCTCAGCGGCACAGTCATCCGCCGGCGGCGAAATTTCAATTCTCTGAAGAGCCATGGCCGGAACCGTTTCGCCGTCGGCCGGCAGAACTTTTTCTATATCATTATTATTCGCAAGATCCGCGAGAATAGCTTTTGAAATGGCATCGACCCATGAACGCACAATTTCCGCCCGCTTCTCCGGAGCGGGATTTTCCTTGAGTTCCTCTGTAAGCATAGCTGTGAGCTTCCGCGGAAGCCCCTCTATCTCCCTTATAGTATAGTAGTCCAGGATCATATCCGCTTTTTTTGCTGAAGGGAGTATGCTTTGCCCTTCCTGGGCAAGAACAGTCGGCCATCGATCTATATGTACCGAATAAGGGATGTGACGATCCACCTTATCCCTATTGAGAGTGCGCGCCAGGCGCACAATGGAAGGCACATTCAAAAATATTTTAAGGACCGGCCGTTTTTCACCAACGCTAAGCAGAATATCATGAAAAGCATGGATCGAGTCTACAACCGCCACGTCTCCGGCTTGCATAGTAAGCGGGCGGCCGCGATATTTTCTCAGGTGCTCCCATTTATAAACGTATTCCGGCGGAAGCGTAACGGGCCAGCTGTCCAGAAGTGTCCTGAGGCCGTCTCTGGCCTTTTCCAGATATATTCCGTCAGGATGATCGAGATCATGCTCCCCGCTGGCGGTCTTCGGCATTTCCGTGAGCGGCTTTAAATATGCGTCAACCGGAAATTCGGTTACCCTTCCTCCTCGAATCTCGGATATAACCTGCGCTACGTCTGTCTTGCCCGCAGCGGTCGGTGCGGCGACATATATGATACTCCTATCCGGCATCAGGCCTACTTTTGCCGCCAGAGTTTTTTTGATCTCTTCAAAAGGATGGGATGATTTTTTTAAAGAGTCTATCAGAGCAGGAGCCAGCACAATGTCAATGGCAGACTTTGCCATCGATTCGGCATCTCCGGCAATATTGTCGGCGGCGGGACCGGTATCATCAGGCGATTCCTTATTTTCTTTAGAAGCATCGGTACCTGAAATTCCCAGCCCCTCTATATCGGCCCCGAACAAATCATGTAGAGCCCTTTTTATGCCGTTTATATCATTGAATTTAAATGCTCCTATAGCATCTTTCAGCAGAACCGCTCTTTGTCCTACAAATTGCATCACTATCTTATGTATGTCCTCACTATTGCTTGATTCGTTATTCTCGCACAGCTCCCTGACCAGCTTGAAATCCAAAAGACGGAATTTCTCCAGGTATTTGGTAGCAAGCTCTCTTTCGTGATCGGTAATAGTTCCACGGGTCAATCCCTGCAGGTGATTTGACAGCAACTTCTCATGCGCCTCCCATTCCGAGAATAACCTCTGTATCCTTTTCGGTTCCCACTTTTTATAGCGCGACGCGTATGTTAATGTATCAATATCCCTGGAATCATCATAAAGAAGCCCTGCTCTATGCAGGCGCGCCTTGTACTCGCTTCCCTCCTGCGGTCTCATCGCCCCCATAATCCTCGATGTGGTATTGATCAGGCCTGTTTCTTCTAGAAATTTTATATTCTCCCTTAATTCTTTCATATTCATAAGCTGATCGAACATAATAAATCCCGGCTCACATTTTATTCCCAGGCTATTAAGCGTCTCTATGGCCTTTCTGTTATCTTCGACGGTTGCTCCTTTATGATACCTCTCCAGCTGACTTCTCGAACCGGATTCTATTCCGACAAAGACCATCCTGAGACCCGCCTCTTTCAACAGCCTCAAAGTCTCCCTGGCTTCCGTATTCTTAAGCGGTGTTCCATCCACATCATAAATATTGGTTGCTCTTGTGGCGAAGGTGAAAGTAAGATTTTTGTTTAACCCGCGTTTGATTATCTCTTCGGCGATAGTTCTCGCGTGACGCGGATCCCTGCCCAAAAAATCCTCATCGGTAAAGCCAATATGGCTTACGCTGCGTTCCACTAAATATGTCAGATCCGCTATTATAGTCTCTACGGGAATAGGTCTCCATACCGCGAATCTCTTCCTTACGGAACAGAAAGTACAATTCCCCCATGGACAGCCCCTGCTGCTTTCCATTCGAACCGCGCCGCCTCGCTTCAGTATCTCTTCGAGGGTCACCCTGTCGGGCAGGCTGTAATTATCCAAATTGGCCGTGGCCCTCAAGGTAGGAACTATAAAGCCATCAAGATTGAATTGAAGATTCGGTATGTCATTACTGATAAGTGTCAGTTTAAAGGAATTCATATCCGGTTTAGGGCCCGGGTTACCTTTTGTTTCCAGTATGCATTTTACGACTCCGCACAACGCGTTTTCGCCTTCGCCCTGGCAGATGATAGCATCGCTATAACGGGCCGGAGAAAGCAGTTCAGCTCCCGCAAAAGTAGCGATAGTATTGCCTATCATAACAACAGGCCTTTTGTCAGGCGGCATCTTAGATAGATAATCCAGCAGTTTTTCCGCATTCTCAAAGGTGCCTATTTTTATGGATATACATACCAGGTCCGGGGCGCTGTCCTCGATCTTCTTTATAACATCTTCGGACTTCATATCCAGCTGCATATCAACCAGGTCAACCGATACATCACCCGGCGTCGTGAATCTCTGCTTTAAGGCTCCTGCCAATACTTCAACGCCCAGAGGCTCGCATATCTCTTCCGGCCTGGGAGAGCCCGCGTCTATGATCATTACGCGAACCGGGCTTTTAGCGGAAGGAGTAATTACACCGGCTTCCGGATGCAACACAGGATACAGGCTGAGAATGGTGTTTTTTATCGCCAGGGGCTCATTTCTCTTATCTGTAATATTTTTAGCCATGTGAGACACTATCTCGTGATAAACGAGATATAACTGCTGCTCCCTTGGCAACTCAAAGAAATAAGGGTCACTGCATATCTCACCGGTATCGCTGTCGTATCTGGAAATACGGTACTCGTTATTCGGAATAAGCTCTTTTATCACTTCGGGAGTTATCACCCATCTGAAAACCGGCGGGGCATTCGGATAATAATTTTTGATGAGATTGAACAATTCTATGAGACGTTCTTCTCTCTGCCTTATTATTTCTGAGGGGAGCTTCTCTGCAGACTCCTTAATTTTACGATCAGCTATGGCATAGGTCTTACTGACGTCATCATACTTGACCCGGTATGCGCATACAGGCTCCTTCCGGGTTCTGCTCCATTTTTCCCGGGATATCGGAACTAAGATCGTAGGAAATGTTTCCGGATGCTTATGTTCGATCCTTCGCCTCTCGATCTTCCTCACGGCGGCGGCATCTGAGAGAGGCAGGACATAATTCTCTTCCATCCATCTTAAAAATAAATCTCCATTCTTTTTGTATTCAGCCTTAAGCCACGAGAGAAACCTATCCATATTGACATCATACCTGTTATAATGATTCTCCCTGGGGCGAACAGACGCCAATACTTTTTTGTGAAGTTCGCTCTCCCAGATATCCTTCAATCCCGTACTCCGGATGTCTCCGAATGACCGCTTGGGATCGAGACTGGAATAACACTGGGAATATAATCTTCCATCGGCTCTTATTATAGCTGTAGCATATTCTTGAAATGATGTACCATGCACCCGCATGCCCTGTTTGAACTGTTCGGGTGTCTCCATCATTATTATTTTAAAACCACGTGTCGAAAGTTTCTCTTTCAGCGCTTTGTAGCGTTCATATGCCTTTAAGATCTGCTCATGCGATAACCCGGATTTTACGCCTGTAGGCAGTTTAAATTGGAGAACATCCACTCCTCGTTTTTTCATTTCAGCGGCAAACGTTTCCATCTCATCATAATTATCCGCGCGCAACATGAAACCCACATTTATCGTAAGAGAGGACCCCCTTGCCTTCTTCAGCGCGATAAGGGCATCAAGGTTTGGCAGTACTTTTTCATTTAAAAGCTTCCCGGGGCGTTTTTTCAATTTTTCAAAGGTCTTCTCCCAAAGAGTATCAATGGAGATCTTGATAAAATCGCCGTTTACAATAACCTGGCGCGCTTCATCATCAAGCAATATGCCGTTCGTATAGAGCCCGACCTTCATTTCATATTTGATCGCTCTGCGCATCGCTTCAATCGTAGCCGGATTCATAAGCGGTTCACCGAGCCCTGAGAACCATATTTCTTTTACGCCGTAAAAATGCAGCTCATTTATCGACTTTAACAATATTTCACGATCGAGATTCTGAGGATTTTCATGCTTCATGGCGCGGAAATAACAATACTCGCAGTCCAGATTACAATCGGTAGTAGGATCAATCTCGGCATAAATAGGAGGCATCGTTTTCCCATAGAGTATTCCTTTAAGAAAAGCCCAATGGTTCTTCAGCAAGCCTTTTTCGTACTCAAATCCTCCTTCCTTTTCGGCAAAAATACTTTCAATGCTCGATTTTAGCCGGGCGTCTTCCTCCGCCCCTAAAGTAACCGAAGCGGCCTGGTATGTTTTTTCGTTAGCCGTGAATTCATAGACAAAATAGGTCTCACCGTGGCGCGGCGTACTCGAGATCTGCCTTATTCCGAATCTTTTACGCTGAGCCATCCTTAACATGCGATCTTTGCCACTTGAGCCTGACAGCCCCTGCTTATCCGAGCATGTAACTACAATCCTGCCTTTTGGACTTAGATAGTAACCGGCCGCATTCATAAAGCGGGTAAGCAGCTTAAAACCTAGGTCATTCACCGCCATCTGGTATGGGCCTATAGCTTCCCCATCCAGCAACGGAAGATTACAGCAGATAAGGTCGAATTTTTCACCAGGGGGGACTGCGGAAAACAGATCACCCTGTTTTGTCTCGATTATGTTATCAAGCAATAATTTTTTAGCGTTATGTTTTGTGCAATCCACAGCTTCGTTATTTATATCAGTGGCAAGTACATGGCTGGCGCCCTGCAGAGCCGCATAGATGGCTATAACCCCCGATCCGCAGCACACATCAAGAACCCTCTCCCCTTTATTAACCTTAAGATGGTCCAGATAGATGGATGTGACACTGGTAAGTACAGGATTGAACACATTAGGAAATATATCTATAGTTTTATCAATCTGGAGTATATTTATGGATTTCAAAGGCTGGTTATCCATGTAAGCATAATGTTTCGCCATAAGCGCATCGACAGGTTCTATAGCGGCGCATCTTACTCTGGGAAGATCGTGCATAAGGGCATAGGTCCCCAAACGAGCCAATCCACGCTGGAATAATACCGTATTCTGCTGCTTTATATAGAGTAGTTGTGATTCTGCCCTTGTTCGCATATCGGCCGGAATTCTGGGAATCATAAGCTGCCTTATAAGATCCTCTACAGCCTCCTCGGATAACGGTTCTGCCTGCGACGCCGCCTGTATAAAATTCACGCTATTGGCCATGGCAACACGGATCTTAGCCTGCCGCACCGTATCATCCCAGAAGACTCCCGTAAAATAATTATGCTTCCTGGCATTTATTATGGGCTCTATCTCTTTCAGGAATTTTGATTCAGCCGGCAGAATCTTATCTTCTTCTATAAGACCGTTCATTCTGAGTATCAGAAGCTCAAATGCCTTAGCAAGCATATCATTTACAAGAAGCTCATCCGGCAGATTCGGCTTTTGGCCGACAGAAAATAGATTATAATACGCTTCGCATGCATCATGCCGCGACAACACTATGTTCATAAGAGAATTGTATTTCTCTCGATCCTCTTTTGCCATTATCTGCATGATGGCTTCAATCTGCTCATGAATGATAACTCTATAAAGTCTTTCGGGCTGATTTTTCAGATCTTTGCTGGCAAGTATCTTGCCATGAGACAATAGCAGGGCTTTCGCGGAATTTCTTTCCAGGAGAAACTTGATATCTTCGGGGCTTTCAGCGAATTTGAGTCGGCCGGAACTGACAAGCGAGGTTATTTGATATTCACAGCGTAAAGAGGGATTATTAATCCCTGTAGCAGGAGCGAGGGCAGATACATCGGCTATAAATATATTTATAAAGAAGAAAGAGACGGTCGCAAAAGCCATGAGCTTCTTGCAGAACCGTCTCTCTCTGCTCATAAAATTCATGATGCAGAGATTTTAACGCAAAAATTTTGTTAAGTCAATAAAAAGATAATAACTTTTGTTTTCCTAACTTAACTATTTTATTCTTTCCCGAACCTGCCCACTATGCGGCCCTCGGCCAGGACATGGCCGCCCATAGCCTTCAGGAGCTGAGCTTTTGAGGCGCCGGGCTTAAGGCCGAGGATGGTATCGAGCGCGAAGACTTTGAATATATACCTGTGCACCCCGCTCGGTGGTGCCGGGCCGTCGTAGCCTAAGAGATCGAAATCATTGACCCCCTGTATAGACCCGTCCGGAAGCATCTCCCCGTGCGGCACGCCTTCCGGCAGGCCGCCGGCGGTGGCGGGTATATTGAATATTACCCAGTGCACCCAGTCGCCGCCCGGAGCGTCGGGATCGTCGCATATAAGGGCGATCGATTTTGTTCCGGCCGGCGTCTTCAACCATGCGATCTGCGGAGAGACATTCTCATAATTATACCCCTGCCTGTCCTGCATCATGCCGCCGTCATCGAATGCCGCGCTCGTCACCGTAAGTTTCTCATTCGCCATAGAATCACCTCCATAGCCGCACAAAAGTATTGCCTGTAAAAGCAATAATATCTTTACCAACTTCACGCGCCGAACCCTTTGAATATCAGGAAGACCCCTATGCCGGTAATTATGACCCACGGGATCACCGCGAGTTTGATATCTTTTTTGAATCTCTTCGTTATCTTCACCGCCGTATCCGGTAAAACCACAAGCCACACGCCTTTTATGAGCGCGATCCATCCGAAGAGCGTGATGAGGACGCGCCAATCCCGTACCCATATATTGTGGAAGATCACTATGGCCAGCCCCGCGACGAATGTCAAAAGCCCCATCACATATACCAGGGCCGCGTTCTTAAAGCAATCATCCATTACATTCATATAAACTTTCGTATTGAACAATAATCCCAGGCCTATCAGCACAATATACGGTCCCATGAATTTTGCTATCACTATCGAGTTTTCCATCCGCGCCTCCCTCTGTTATGCCCTGCCCTACCTGTAATTTCCGAAAGTTATGGCGATGGGTAATTCCGTCCTGCGCAGGTGCGCCATTACCGCCTGCAGGTCGTCTTTTTTGGGCGACGATACGCGTATCTTGGCGCCCTCTATCTGGGCCTGGACCTTGAGCTCGAGGCCCTTTATTATCTTTACTATCTCCTTGGCTCTCTCATGCGGTATGCCGCTTGCCAGATCGGCTACCTGCTGGAGGCACCCGCCGAATACCTTCTCCGGATCCTTAAATGTAAGGAACTTTATAGAAACATTTCTCTTGGCAAGCTTATTGGAAAGCATCTCCCTTACGGATCTCAACTTGAAATCATCATCGCCAACGAGCGTTATCTTCTTCTCCGCGCGGTTATACTCTATGGATGATTTACTGCCTTTGAAATCGAACCTCTGCGCCATCTCTTTCTTGGCTTGGTTGACGGCATTGTCCACTTCCTGAAGGTCCGCTTCCGAAACTATATCGAACGAAAACATCTCCTTTGCCATATTACCTCTCTTATTTTCTTTATTCGTTACCGATCCGCCTAATCTCAATTCTGTTTAGCGCCCTGGACGGGGTAAGTGGTTTTGGAATTAAAATTCGGACCCGATTCCGTTACGGTATAGCTCTTTCCGTCCGCCGCGTACTCGACGGTTATTTTATCCCCCATGCTCGTCTCGATGACCCATCCTCGAGGGATGGGCCTGGCACCCGGCGGGACGCGGACACCTTTCGGCAAACCAGAAGGAACTACCGGCACAGAAGTCTGGACCGTGCCTCCGGGAGCGGGAAGCGGTTCATCCGCCTCCGAATATATCTGCTGGCCCTTCTGGAGCGGCTCATTCATGCCTGCGGTGGTCTTGGTCATGCCCGGAGAGTACTCCTTCATATAAACTTCGCTGCCGTCCCCGCTCTCAGGCCTCGCAGGCAAACCTGTCTGTACGGTATTTCCGGAAGTTGCCGGCGGATAGTATGTTTTGGTGGTATCAACCGACGGCGTCTTCTCAAGCGATACGCCGGGGCGGGAATCTATCTGGGACAATTCACGAGGTGTCGCATCAGGCACCACTTCCTTTCGAATAACGGGCCTGTCGGCAGCCGGCCGCCAGTCGAGCCTCTCCGAAAGACGCGGCCTGGCAAGCCTCTCCGGGCTTAATGGCCTTACTGCTCCGGGCACCCTTGCCACGGGTGCCCTGCCCGCAACCGCGGCCTGGGCGGCAGCTCCTTCGGTAGTGCCTCCGGCCGACGCAATTCCGCCGGACATCGAAACCGGCAGAGCGGCTGCGGCAGTAACAACAGAATCCGGTAAAAACAGGTCCGGCCTGAGATCCTTGTACGGCTTCGACAGCCAATTCCCCTTTGGAGAAATCCGCAAAATGGCCCTATTAAGATCATCCACCGAAAACAGGCGTATAACTGCCGAATCATTGCTCTCCCCTTCCGCGGAATAAAAGTAGTTTCCGTCATTCGAGAAACGCGTATTCTGGACTGATAAAGCGTCTCGAATACCGGCCCATTCGCCGGAATCCATATCATACGCGGTGAGAGCGCCGGCGGCGGGATCCTTAACCGGGTTCCCGGCCATGTCCAGGTCCGTCTGGAAAATAAGTGTATTATCGTCGTGAAAAATCGCCGGTTTATATGCATTGTAACCATGGATTATTTTTGGGACCCCTCCCGGCCTTATATCGAGAAGAACCGCGCGGCGCTCAAATCCGGCCTCTTCCGAAAACCCGTCCTTCAAATCCAGTATGAGATTATCGCGGCCACGGTTCCAGTTGATTTGATAGATCTCCCCCGAATCCCGGGTGGAATAGAGCACTCTCTCATTATTTGAAGGAAGCTCGTAAAGAATAACAAGCGACCTGCCAGTCTCAGCATCTTTTTGCTTCCTGCCCACATACACCAGATTATTCCCGTCCAGCCATTCGACCGCCTCGGCCTTCTCCATTGGAGTTATCTCGGTTTTCATTATACCGGAACAATTCAATATGGCGATCTCGCCGTCTTTTTCCCGGCCTTTTAACACACATGCTATGCTTTCGCCATCGGGCGACCATCTGGGGCAGACCGCTCCCTTGAAAAGCCTGCTCACGCGGCCGTCTTCCCAGAGATAGACGGACCTTACTCCGTCGGATGCCAGGTCACGGTCGGAGTCAAAGACAATCCTCGCGTTTTTTAGAGTACCGGGCATAATATCCGCGCAACACGCGTCGGTAAACGCCGTAGCAACTGCCGCAAAAACTGCCGCAAAAATAATCACGTATCTATTTTTCATATTTCTCCAATATCCTGATCTCGTTCAACGCGGATTTTTAGGGACGTTTTCAAAATTAGCTTCAGACCTGTCCCCCGATGCGCTGGGCCTTATAGAACCCTCTTGCCGCGGCTTCGCGCGGACTCGAAACAATGCCGTCCGCCATCCTGACCCGCCATACTATCTCTTTCTCCGGCGTAACCTCGAGAATAACAGTCGAACCTGTTATCAGCGTATTGCCGTTTGGCAGCCTGTTCACATCCCTGACCGGCCACGTTCTCCTCTCCGGCATCACAAAACGCCAGGCTATCCCTCCGGATTCCCTGTCAATCTCCAGTACCTCCTGGGGGCGGCCATGATTCGCGACAAGTATATTACCGTTTGCCAGGACTTCCGGGTCATGCTGTGCTTCAAGAAAATCCTCTCCTATGATATCCACAACTTTACCCTGTGGGTCTATCTCGACCAAGCGGTTAAAGTTTCTCGGGCTGATAAGGGTATTGCCGTTCTCCAGTCTCGTCACCGCGTTGGTATGGGTCCACCCGTCATCATAAATATCTTTATATTCGGATGTATTGAAATGATCTCCTGCATACCAGCTCCAGACGGCCTCTCCTCCCGGGGTCACTTCCTTGACCTGGGCATCGCCCATTTTGTCCGAGGCACCGAAAACGTAGATGGTATTGCCGTTGGAGAGCCGGTCCGCGTCGTGGGAGATCTTGCTGTCCCAATGCGACCATATAACATCGCCTTTACGGTTAATCTCGTATATGCCTTTTCTGGGCAGGACTATAAGTATATTGCCGTTCGGAAGCAGCTCCGCGTCAAATCCGGGATTGCTATAACGCTTTAACTGCGAAGGAAGCGCGTATTCCCATACTATTTTACCGTTCATGTCGATCTCGACCACCCTCGTATTCTCCGGATCAGAATGATCCGGTAGTAATGTGGTCCCGTTATAGGCCTTATCCGGATTGTATATATCGACATACATGGCTTCGTCACCGCACATGCCGTTGACGGAAAAAATAAACAATGAGAGCAGAATACCCAGAGACACTGCCCCTGCTCTGATCATATAGAACCTCCGTTCTTCTGTGTGTCTCAGTGGCCGTCCCATTTTCTACTCCATGCTGCGTATCGTCTGGATGGCCTTGGCCACTTCTTCCATAGCCACCATGCCGATGGCAAGTTTTACCTTCGGGCCCACGCCAAGCTGCGGCCTGGAAACCGGCCCATTTATCACAAAGTCGAAGACTATGCTGTTGCCCGACATAAGATACGGCGCCAGGCGGTTTATCGAGACGTTCAGGAACTGCGCGTTCGGATCGTGCGGATTTATGCGAAGGTTCATGTTGGCTATATTCATCGTCGTAAGCGAATCTACGATCCCTCCGTGCATCCTGAAATCGGTCTTCGAATTAAAACGTCCGCTCCTGAAATAGAAAGGAGTGTTCCTCTGGAAGTACGGCATGAATATCGCGAGCTCTATATTGCCTGTCTCGGCCTTAAGTTCCATGTTCGCGGTCTCCGGATAGACCGCTATGTTTCCTTTTATCCCGAGCCATCCATTGCCTCCCCGGCTCTGCGGAACAGTAAGGTTCATCAGGATCGTCGTCGAGACATATCCGGCTCCGGTATCATTGGAAACGATCTCCGCGGTGAGCTTGTCGCACCATAGCTTGTACGGGCTGGCCATTTTAAAACGGTCTTCAAAATTTACCGAAGAATCGTCGATCCTGATCTTTTTTACCGCCCTGAACAGGTCATAGAACGGGTTTTTTGATCCCGCTTCCGCCGCGTAAGCAAGGCCGCCGGAGGCGAAGAACGGCTCGTCAAGCATGGCTGTCTTTATATTGGGCAGGGATATGTTCAATACCCCGTCCGCGCCGCGTATTATGTAAAGTTTCGCTCCTTTTATATAAATACTGTCGAATACCAGCTTCTTTTCCTTCTCGAGTTTTTCTTTATTGATGGCTATGGTGAGGGTATCGGCGCTGAAGACATTGCCTTCGAATCCTATCTGGTCGGCAATAGTGAAGCCGCGGAAGCTCGCCGCGATCTTATTCATGTTCAGCGCTACACTTTTAAAATCCACATGCGCGCCCGCCAGTTCGCTGAAGGCCTTTTTCAGGTGGGCATTGCCATAGAGCTTCATGTAAACGGCGAGCGAGCCGATGATCACCGCCATCAGCAGCGAGCTTAATACGAAGAGTTTAAAAATTACCTTCAGGAATTTCATTTATAAAAATAAGCCATCTACCATCTCCACGCGGTGCCGGCATAAACAGCCGATTCCCGCCTTGAGGCAAGAGCCCTCAAAAAAGCCTCGCCATCGCCTCTAAAAATCTTATGCGACAGTTCCATACTAACACCTATATCCTTATTTTCAATATCATTTTTTAGCCTGAAAGATACCGTATCTTTATCCGTAAGCTTGGCCTCCGCGCCGAAGACTATCGCTTTTACCCTCTTATTTTCATATTCAACTTCAAAGATCAGGCCCGCGCCTTTTTTCAGGTTCCATTTGCCGGACAGCCTGATGGTCCGCTTCGCCTTCTTGGCCCTGTCAGTGAGCCCTATTCCCACTTCGTACTGGATGTATTTTTCTTTAAAAATACCGGCGCCCGTACTGAAATCAAATACGGAATCCGTATCCGCGCTCAATACATACGATATGCGGGCCCTCTCTTTTATATCCCAATAGCCTTTGAATGTCAGCGTATGGGACTGCCTCTTCTTTCTTATGAGCCGGGCCTTTTCGTATTCATATATTATCTGATGATGTTTATTGACCTCCCACGCGCCCTTGAAGGTCAATATATCATACCTGCCGCCCTCTCTTTTTACATGAAAAGAGAGCCTGTTATTCTCATCCGCTTTCCATCTCCCCCCGATATTCAGCACATATGTCGATCGCGTATTCTCTTTTGCGGCTGTCGTAACGGCAAATAAGAGGGAATTTTGTTTTACATCCAGGATATCTCCCTGCAGTGTTATCCGGTCGCCGAAAGTCTCCCTGCATGATTTGTCCAGCTTTAAAGACAATTCATGGTTATCTGTAAGGGACCATTGGCCGGAAAGTTTGACCTGATTTGGCATGGCGGAGCCTTCGGAGAGCGGCGCTTTTATGTGGTAGGAGAGGTTATTATTTTTATCCGTCCTGAACTTGCCGTCCAGGACTTTCCGGAATTTCGGGAGATCGCTCTTCGCTCCGGGCCCGTCAACTATGAGCCTGTTATACGGATCGATTTCATAACGGACTTTCTGCATCTCTTATTGCTCTCTTCCCCAAGTTTAAAACAGATTTGGCTCAACCGCTTTGCGCAGGCCTTCCCAGAACTTCTTTCTTGCCTCCGAATCGGGAGAGGATTGAGTCGGAAATTCCATGTGCCTTTTGGGGACGTGTCACTTTGGGACACGTCTATCGAGGTGTCTCTCTTTTTAACACGTCCCTGCTACCTGCTAAAATATTATTTATTATTTTTTACAAAGAGTAAAGGAAAAACAAAATCGCTTACGCAGCACGGCAACCAAACTGCAAGAAACAGAAATACGAAGATGATGACATAAGAAGACATGGTCAACTCTTTGCCTATTGCCATGATTATGTGAAAAAGGGATGCCCATGTGCTTATCAAAACATGCCCCGCGTGAGAGAACTTTGTATGAGGCCAAAAATACGCAATTGTGATGCCTAATATTGCCAATGGATTGACCAACCACCATTTCTCAATAAAGCCTAAATGTATTTCTCTGTGCGGCATTTTTAGCAAAATCTCTCCTAAATATGGGATTACGGAATCACTTAGCGTGGCAATGCCTATAGAGCCTGCATAGCCAATTATAAATAACATCCAAAGATTACATTTCCCTCTTATGTGCTTACCCGGCGGACAGGTATGAATCTCATAAATTGCTGACGTCACAAGCGCGCTTAAAAGCACATGAAACGGATGAAGAATATAAAAAATATCGTATGCCGTCTTTTGAGGCAACCCTTGGGATAAAAGCATTATCACAATGCCGGTAGCAGCTCCGAACATGGTAAAAGGAACATGGATCCGTAATTCTTTAAAAATTTGCCTAAGCATGTTACTGTTTTTGAGCGGCAATTATCACAAAGCCGCCTTTGTCATAACCTTTCTTGAAGAAAAATGGGCGCTGTCACCATTTTATTCCGCATAGGGTAATTATATCACTTTTGCCTGAAATCGCATATCGCGATATGCGCAATGGCGGGGGTAAAAATATTTTGTAACAATTTGGCGGACGCGAGTGCAACCAATTCAAACCGCGTCTGAACTCGTTGTCCGCATATGAAAATCTGCGATTAACTACCATTTTCCGCGGCTGAAGACGTTCGGAAAAAAGAACTTGCGCAATATCGTAGCGGCAAAGAGTATCAGTCCCGGTGTGAACGCAAGCGCCCATTGGTAAGGATGCATCGGAACGACGTGGAACCATTCGTGGACCTCGCGGAAATAATTGATGCAGAAATGTAGTACGAAGCCGAGTCCGACCGCCGCTATGAGCCACTTGTTCCTGAAAAGCCCGAGCTTCGTAACTGTTTCCCTGTCCGAACGGAAGACAAATACCAGGAACCATTGAAATACGGCGTCGGCTGAGAATATCACGGTTCGGGCCTCATCGAGTGTCATGTGCCTGATACACCATTCGTACATCAGGAACATGACGACCGCGGAAAAGGAGCTTACGACGAATATGCGCATCAGCATGCCTTCATAAAGCAGGTTGGTCTTCTTTCTTCGCGGCGGCCACGAAAGTTCCCGCCCGGTCTTCGGCTCAAAGCCTAAGGGAATGACTATGAGTGAACCGGCTACTATATTGAGCCACAATATCTGTATCGGCTCGAGGGGCGCCTGGCCGAGCGCGAATATCGTCAGCAGCAAGTACATCAGTTCGCCGAGGCACATCGTTAGCATGAATGCCGTTACGTTCCGCAGGCGGTTGAATATCGCGCGGCCTTCCTCGACGGCGAAGACGATCGTCGAGAAATCGTCGTCGGATAATATCATGTTTGACGCCTCTTTCGCGACATCGGTGCTCGCCATGCCCATTGCAACTCCTATATCAGCCTTTTCAAGCGCGGGGGCGTCGTTGACGCCGTCACCGGTCATCGCGACGACGTGGTCATTGGCCTGCAGCGCTGTGACTATTTTAAGCTTATCGAGCGGGTCTATGCGCGCGAATATCGAAACGTCCTTCACCTTACGCTTCAGCGTATCGGCGTCCATCGAGGCGAGGTCTTTGCTTGTCAGCACCTCGCCGGTCTCCAGGCCGATCTCGCGGCCGATGGCTTTGGCGGTAATGACATTATCACCCGTTATCATAACGACCCTGATGCCGGCTTTTTTACAATCAGCAACCGCTTTGATGACATCCTGGCGCGGCGGGTCGATCATTCCAAAAAGGCCGCACAGGACAAGTCTGCCGTTAAAGTGCGCTTCTTCGGGCTTTACATCGCTAAAGGGGTAATCGGCATAGCCTATGGCAATCACCCTCATCGCATCCGCGGCCATCTCATCATGGACGCGCATAAAATTTTCCTTGTCCTTCGGCGTTATGGGGGCCACTCCGGCGGTGGTCTTCACGTGCGACGACATATCGATAATTTTTTCGAGCGCGCCTTTGATATAAATGACGCGCGAGCCCTTATTATCATGCAGCGTCGCCATCCATTTGTTCTGGCTGTGAAACGGTATCTCACCTATGCGCGGATACTCATCCTGAACGGCGTTCTTATCAATGTCGGAGGCACGGGCCGCTAAAAGAAGGGCGCCTTCCGTCGGATCTCCGACAGCCGTTACCGAATCTTTCCCGGGCACTAAATGCGCGTCATTACACAATACGCCTATCCTCAATATCTCGCCGAGAGCCGGATCCCTGGAAGGCATGCTATAGATATTGCCGGGAAGATAAATCTTCTTTACGGTCACCTTATTGAGCGTCATCGTGCCGGTCTTGTCGGAACATATGACCGTGGTCGCGCCGAGAGTCTCCACGGCCGACAGCTTACGCACGATAGCATTATGGCGCGCCATTATCCGCATGCCGATAGACAATACCGCCGTTACGGCGAATGGCAACCCTTCGGGTATAATCGAGACGGCAACGGCGACCGAAAACATAAAGAGCTGTTTTAGCGGCATCTGGTGCAAAAGGCCTGCCCCGAAGACGAATAGGACCGCGATGCCCGCGGCCTTCGTCGTAAAAACGCTTAAATGGTCGATTCCCTTCTGCAGCGGCGTCTTCTCCTGCCTTTGCGCGGCGATCGACCCGGCTATCTTGCCGATCTCGGTAGAGCCGCCTGTCGCGGTAACGACAGCCACCGCGCGGCCCGCCGTGATGACGGTGCCCATATACAGCATGTTGCCGCGGTCGGCAAGGACCGTGTCGGCGGGCAGTTCACGGACCTCTTTTCCGACGCTCACCGATTCGCCGGTCAGGGCGGCTTCGGAGACCATCAGGTGCGATGCTTCGACGAGCCTGGCGTCGGCAGGGATCTTGTCGCCGGCGTCCAGAAACAGGATATCGCCTGGCACAATCTCGCTGTGCGAAACAACGGCCGTCCGGCCGCTCCGGCACAGCTTGGACTTCGGCGTAATGAGACTTGCCAGCGAATTCATCGCGTTCCGGGCGCGCAATTCCTCGAAGAAACCAAGGCCCGTCATCATCAATACAACAACGAAGATGACTATCTCGTTCAGCACGCCCGCGGAAAAGCACTCTATAATAGCGGCTCCCAATAGGATCAGGATCAATGGATTCTTAAATTGGTCAAAAAGGATCTTCCACCACGGCGCCTCTCTCTTCCTGGGGATCTCGTTGCGGCCGTATTTCGACAGGCGGCCTGCGGCCTCATCGGTGGACAGGCCATTCAAAGACGTCTTCAACGAAGCAAGCGCCGCATCGGGCGTCATATCATAAAACAGATGGCTCATGCTATTTTCCTTGGCATTAACATCACTTGTTCGGGAAGTCTCTTATGTATGAATCAACAGACGTCTGTTTTGCCCCACACGGTATAATCCGTCATATTTTCATATCGTCGTCATAAACCCTGTTGACAATATCCCGTACAAACGCGTCTATCTCTTTTGATATCTCATGCGTCGATACGGGTTTTCCCGCACAATATCTGCAATTTAAAGCGCCGGGTATGAACTTCTTGTTTTCTGGGTCGGTGACGATCCTGGTCAATATCCGTATGAATTCGTCAATATCTTCCGGCGTATTTTCAAGTCCTATGCTTACACGGGTAAGGCCAGGGGCTTTCCCTTCCCTAACTAGCCAGGCCACATCCGTATCGCGCGAATCAAAAAGGAACTTGAGCAGCCTATGCGCGCAAAAACATCCGGTCCTGACACCGATGCCGCGCATCTCCGCAAGCCTCCCTGCGACAATATTATGCGGAATGCCCTCTACATAAAAACAGACCACGGGCCCTTTGTCGCCCAGTCTATCCGGATCCTGGATGCCAAAGACGAAGATCGTATCACTCCCGTATTTTTTATTGATCCCGGCAAACCCGCGCAACACCCGTGCCGTCAAGATCCGCTCCTCTTTCTCTAAGGTATCTAAGCCTATATCCTTCAGGATCCGCATAGACGCCGCAAGCGATGCGATGCCGACAACATTCCTTTCCCCATATGCCATGGCCTGCCGCAATTTATCTTCCCCCAATCTCAGTAACAGGCCTTTTCTTGCGACCAGGCACCCCGTGCCGAAAGGAGCGTACATCTTATGGCCCGAACAGGAGAGGAGGTCTATTCCGATAGCCCCCATGTCAACCTCTCTGTGCGCGGCAAGCTGCGCCGCGTCTATATGCAGGTAGGCTCCGTAGGCATGCGTGAGTTTGCTTATGGCGGAGATATTGTTGAATGTCCCCAGGACATTGGACGCTCCGCTTACCGTTACGATGTATATTTTTTTATTGCCGTGCGCGCCGGCTTTATTGTATTCTTTCAAGAACCGCTCCAGCGCCACCAGGTCTATGAAACCTTCGTTATCCACCGGCACATGGAGCAGCGTATTATTTCTCCACGGCAATTCATTGGAATTGTGCTCCAGATCTGTCCCGATAACCACGGGTTGAACTCCGCCTTCATGGAACGTCGCGGCGATCTCCGCGGCGATATTTACCGATTCCGTAGTATTGGAGGTAAAGACGCATTCGTATTCTGCATTCGACGCATGGAAATATGACAGGCACCCGGCCTTTGCGTCAGATATTATCTTGCGCGCCTCTTCGTCCGTAACCTGCATCGCGTCAAACGCCGACTTCATTATAGGGCCGAACGTAGGAGTGCTCGCCCCGTTATCCAAATTGATATACCTCACCATGCCTTCTTCGGAAGGAACAAGCCCGTCCTTTCCGACCAATGTCTCCCTAAGCTTGCGCAGTAATTGGCTGCCCTTTAAGCCCGGGAAAAGATCGGCTTGCGGCTTTTCCGCCTGGCCGGGCGCGCTTCTTTCCTTGAACATATTCTTGTCGCCTGATTTCTGCATCATCCCAAGCGCCCTGGCAAACATAATGACCCCTGTTATATTTGGAGTTCCCGGCTCGAACTTTTCAGGCGCTTCCGACCATGCTGCGGAATTGTCGCCGACGTCGTCGACCTGGCCGCCGCCGACAACGGGCGGCGTGTCAGGCAGAAATTTTTTCTGGACGGCAAGCGCCGCGACGCAGAATCGCAATCCGGTCTCCCGGTCGCTGTACAAAACTTTATAGTTCGCGCCGGGCTTAAGAGAGTTAACCAGCGCATCTATGCCCCTTGCGCTTCCGAAGATAATCTCGTAATCATCGCCAAGTCCCAGATAAGCCCGGACCATGCTCCTCGCGCGTTCAAATAGCGCCGTCGACGCCATGGAATGCTGCCCCTCACCCCTGTGAACATTGGAATAATGCTCGATGGCAAGCGTGACCGCCCGTTTGAGTCGCGCGAAAGCCGATAACGAATGATCGTATCTGTCGGATGGGTTTTCAGGAGAGGAGGCGGGCGGAGATTTGAGCGCGCTCCCGGGATGATTGGGATCAACGCCATACAAATATTGAGCGTTACCGCATACGATTGCCAGCGCAAGCCAAACGCTGAATGATAATAAAAATCTTTTTCTATTCATAAGCGCCTAACCTTTTGGGGATGTGTCACTCTTTTCTTCAAAGAAAGAAGGAAGATACCGTTCGCCACCGTCAGGTAGCACAGTAACCACTTTCTCATATCCGTACTTCTGCATGACCTGCTTAGCCGCCAGCATATTCGCTCCTGAAGATATGCCCGCTAAGATACCGTGCTCTTCGGCCAATTTCTTCGCCATCCTGACAGCGTCGTCGCTTTTAATAAGGACGATCTCATCTATCAGATCTCGGTTGTCGGATATTATCTTTGAGATAAAATCATCCCCTATGCCCTCAATACGATGCCGTCCCGGTTTCCTTCCGGACAAGACAGGAGATTCCGCCGGCTCTACCGCGATTATCCTTACCTTGGGATCTACCTTTTTCAACGCTTTGGCAACGCCGATCAAAGTCCCGCCCGTCCCGACTCCCGCCACAAAAGCGTCCACCCGAGCGTTCATCTGCCTGATTATCTCCTGCCCGGTCCCAAGCCGATGCGCCTCGATATTATCCTTATTTTCAAATTGCTTGGGCAGCCATGCGCCAGGTTTTTCAAGGCACAGCTCGTCGTATCTCTTCTTTGCTCCCAGGAATCCTTCAACGGCGGGAGTAGTCACCACGTTCGCTCCGAATATCCTGATCATCCGCTGCTTATCGACAGATGTATATTCCGGCAGGACTACAGTCAGCCGGTACCCTTTTATCGCCGAGACCATTGCCAGCGCGGCGCCGGTATTTCCGCTGGTAAGCTCGATTATCTCCTGCCCCGGTTTCAGGTCGCCCCTTTCTTCAGCTTTTTTGATTACATAGTTGGCCATTCGGTCTTTAATACTCCCGCCGGGATTCAGCATTTCGGCTTTCGCGTAAACACCGTCGATCTTGAGAAGCGGAGTATCGCCTATCGCCTGCAGGATATGGGAATCACCCGGTTCCACCGAACATCCTGCAATAAAAAACAAATATAACGGCAACAGTATCGCTGTCACCGCAATTGCTTTCTTACCCGCGATCATCCATTTTATTTTCATAGTTTGGAAAAGAGGGACGATGATTATCTATTTTGCGAAAATGTGCCTTTTTGTTGTGGCGGAGAGATAGGAAATCAAATAAGCACAAACTCGTAACTCTCCGTAGGTAAATAGGTTACAACTTAACTCTAATTATGTCAAGAGATTAGGCATTCTACCTGTTATCCCCTGTTTTCACCTATTATGCTGTAGTTTCGCTCTAGTTACGCACAGGATGGGCACAACTAGCTCCCCGAATCGGACGATTTTCGCAACTTTCTGGATGAATTTAGGGAGTGGTGTATGAGCGAGGAAAACAATGAGCTATATAAAAAATTTATGGTTAAAATAACATCCACCGGCTACTAAGCCGGTGGATGTTTGCCAATATGACCTTTTTTACTAAAACTCTCTGGATGCACAGTTCAACGAGGAAGAACGGAATTCTATTTTCTTAATATTCAACTTATCTTTCAATAGCTCATAGAATACTGTGCAGAACCATTCGCAAGTAGAGGGCCCTTTACTCACAGATACTCTGCTTTCAGGATACGATTTTACCAGCTCATGATTGAGGGCTTTTGCAGGCTTCCCAAATC
>JAFGRN010000078.1 GCA_016935115.1 Candidatus Omnitrophota bacterium
AGCCCGGGATACATACTATATGCTAAAAAGAGCGAGCGACCTTTCCGAGTGGAAATTCCTCGCAGGGGAATTTCCACGTCCCCGCGAAATACCCGGGCCACAGGGCAGAGCTGAAGGATATTTTTGCTGTCGCCCATAGAAAATGTGGAATATTTTGGCAAGTTTTGGTATGATGATATACCATTATGGACCTCAAAGAGACCCCCCTTATAGATGAGCACAGATCCCTTGGCGCGAAACTGGCGCCATTCGGCGGATGGCTCATGCCGATCCAGTATTCGGGCATAATAGCCGAACACAATTGGACGCGCAAGGAAGTATCAGTCTTCGATATCTGCCACATGGGCGAGTTTACCCTGCGCGGCGACGCCGTGAAGAGCGGATTGAGCAGTATCGTCACCTTCGATATCGTGAATCTGCCCGTAGCCGGCTGCCGTTACGGTTTCATGCTGAATGAAGCGGGAGGGATAATCGATGACCTAATAGTATACAGGATAGGCGCTGAGGAATGGATGATCGTCGTTAATGCCGCGACCATCGACGGCGATGAGGCGCACTTCCGCAAACATCTCGCTGCCGGGGCCGATTTCAAGAACATATCTTCCGTAACGGCGAAGCTCGATCTTCAGGGGCCTAAGTCGCTCGATATCCTGAAGAAGCTTACGGGCTCTTCCGCGGCGAGCCTGGCTTACTACACGTTCGGACATTTCAGGCTCCTGGGCGAGAAGGTCATAATAAGCAGGACCGGCTACACCGGGGAGCTCGGATACGAGATCTATATATCGGCCGGTAAAGTCGCGGAGCTCTGGAAGGCGCTGCTTAAGGATCCGCGTGTAAAACCCGCGGGCCTTGGCGCCAGGGATACGCTCCGTCTCGAGATGTGCTACCCTCTCTATGGCCAGGACCTGACGGCCGAGACCACTCCTGTCGAAGCGGATAAGGGGAGATTTGTTGATATGAAGAAAGATTTTATCGGCCGGAGCGCCCTGGTAAATAATAAAAAACCTTACAGGAGGCTGATAAATTTCACGGCCGCTTCCCGCCGCGCCCCGCGCCATAATTACAGGATCTTTGCGGGCGGAAAAGATGCCGGTATCGTCACGAGCGGATCTTTCTCGCCAAGCCTCTCATGCGGCATCGGTATGGGGTATGTCAGTATCCCATGCGCCGCCGGGACGGAGATAACGCTTAAGGAAGGTGATATTGAAATCCAGGCCCGCGCGGTCAAAGGGCCTTTTTATAAAAATGGAACAGCTAAAATGCCGGAGGGTTCGCATGCAGGTACCTGAAGATCTTCTTTATACGAAAGAGCATGAGTGGGTGCGCATAAAAGGAAAGGCTGCCACTATAGGCATAACGGATTACGCGCAGGGTTCGCTCGGAGATATCACCTTCGTAGACCTGCCGAAGCCGGGCATGGCGCTCGAGCAGTTCAAGCAGTACGCGACCGTGGAATCGGTGAAAGCCGCTTCCGATGTGTATGCGCCGGTATCCGGCAAAGTCGCGAATGTGAACAGTGATCTTGCCGCGCATCCGGAGCTGATCAACCAGTCGCCGTATGATAAAGGTTATTTTGCGGTAGTCGATCTTGCGGATGGAAAGGAAGCGGCAGGCCTCATGAGTCCGGCCGATTATAAAAAGTACGTAGAGGGCCTGCATTAGGATGAATTACGTCCCGCATACCGATAATGACCGTTCCGCAATGCTCCGTACTATAGGCGTACGCTCTGTCGAGGATCTCTTCAAGGATATTGCCCCTGCATTAAGGCCCGCGTCATTCGATATACCCGAAGGAAAATCTGAGTTTGAAGTCTGCAGATATATTAAAAAACTCGCCTCAAAAAACGCGGTGAATCTCATAAATTTCGTGGGAGCGGGTTTCTACGATCACTATATACCGGCCGCGGTCGATGCTCTTTCGTCGAGGCCGGAATTTTATACCGCTTACACTCCTTACCAGCCGGAATCATCCCAGGGCTGGCTTCAGTCAATATATGAATACCAGACGGCAGTATGCGAGCTTGTGGAACTCGACGCGGCTAACGCGTCGCTTTATGACGGCGGTACCGCGCTCTATGAGGCGGCGATGATGGCGCTCCGGCTGACAGGCCGCAATAAGGTCATAGTGGACCAGGGCGTAAACCTCATATACCGGACGATGCTCTATACCTATACCAGGAACCTGTCGATAGAGTTCGTCGAGACTTCCGTTGTGCACGGCCAGAGCTCGCGTGAAGAAGTATTCAGGCACCTTGACGACAAGACGGCGGCAGTTATCCTGCAGAATCCTAATTTCTTCGGAGCTATCGACGATTATACCGATATAGTCAGGAAAGCCCATAGCCTGGGCGCGCTCGCGATACAATCGACCTATCCGATAGCCATGGGGATATTGAAAACGCCCGGAGAGATGGGTTTTGATATAGCCACCGGAGAAGGGCAGAGCCTCGGCATGCCGCTTTCCTTCGGCGGGCCATATCTCGGATTCATGGCGGCAAGGAAGGAGCATATACGCCAGATGCCCGGCAGGATAGTCGGCGCCACTGTAGATAAGGATTCCAGAAGAGGTTTCGTATTGACCTTGCAGACACGCGAGCAGCATATAAGAAGGGAGAAGGCCACATCCAATATATGCTCTAATGAAGCGCTCTGCGCCCTTCGGGCCGTAATATATCTTTCGCTTGTCGGAAAGACCGGCCTTAAAGAACTGGCCGAATTGAATTATGACAAGGCCGAATTTACCAAGAGCGTTCTGGAGAAGATACCCGGCGTGACGGTGAAAAGGAGCTCTCCCACATTCAACGAATTCACCGTATGCCTCCCGAAAAACGCGGATGATATTGTGCACAGTATGGTAGATAAAGGTTTCGCGGCCGGGTTTCCGTTAGGCAGGTTCTATAAAGGAATGAATAATTATCTTCTTCTCGCGGTCACGGAAAAG
>JAFGRN010000079.1 GCA_016935115.1 Candidatus Omnitrophota bacterium
CTTTTTATCCTGAACAAAAGACCGGTCCCGCCTTGGCGGGAAGATATTTTCAGTGCGAACATAACGAGGATTATGGCTGACTACTGGACAGGCAGAATTTCCCTTAGGGGACAGGTCTGAAGCTAATTTTGAAAACGTCCCTAACTTCCCGAGTGAGCGGCGAGCGAAAGCAAGTGCCAAAAGTAAATGCCAGACTGAGGAAGCCGAAAAATCCCGATTCCCTAGACGTTGAATCTGATGGTGAGGATGTCGCCGTCTTCGACGATGTAGTCTTTGCCCTTCAGATAATATTTGCCGGATTCTTTGACCTTCTCCTCGGTGCCGGAAGCCATAAGATCCGAGTACTTCATTACCTCCGCCCTGATGAAACCCCTCATAAGATCCGTATGGATGACTCCGGCGGCTTCGGGGGCCAGGGAACCGTGCCTTACATTCCACTGCCGCACCTCATCCGGCCCGACAGTAAAGAATGATATGAGATTGAGCGTCCTCAGGCACAGCCGGGCCATGACATTTAGGGCGGGTTCCGTGATCCCGACCGACTGCATGAACTCCTTGCGTTCCGCCTCAGACTCGAGCGCCATGATCTCCTCTTCCACCTTGGCGGAGACCTGCATGACATCGGCCCTGATCGCTTTAAGTTCGCCCTTGAGCTGTAATTGGAGTTTCGGATCCTTGAGAACGGCCTCTGAGACATTCAATACCACGAATATCTCTTTGCGCGTAATAAACGGGTAGCTAGCTATGAATTTCCTCTCATCGGCATTTATCTCAAGCGTCCGCAACGGCTGGTTTCCGTCGAGATGCGCCTTCAGCTTCCCCAGGAGCTCCCGCTCTTTCAGGGCCTCATCCTGTTTCGTCTGTTTTATCGTCTTGTCGAGCCTTTCGAGGCGCTTCTCGATGAATATGAGGTCGTGCAGTAGGAGTTCCGCGTTTACGAAATCTATGTCGCGTTTCGGGTCGACCGAACCGTCCACGTGGTAGATCGAATCGTCTTCGAAGGAACGCACCACGTGGCAGATGGCGTCGAGATCGTTGATATCCTTGAATATATCGCCCTTTGCGATGGAGTCCTTCTCCAGTTTCGGCAAAAGCTCTATGTCGATCCTCGCGCGCACCCTCTTTTTCGGATTATAAATATCGCAGAGCTTATCGAACCGGGCATCTAGTATCTCGGCTATGCCTTTGATGGGACGCCCCGAAGCAACTTCCGCTTCCGTCGGTTTATGGCGCGTAAGAAGCTCGAACAATGTCTTCTTGCCCACCTGCGGCAACCCTATCATGCCTATTTTCATATTTATTTCTCCGCGTACCTTGTCAAAACCCGAATCCTATGGCATACTTTATATAGAAATACTGGAGGAGATGGATGCGATAGCGAAAGCGATCCAGGCCTATCACCTACAAAAGGACCTTCGAATTCAGAAGGTCTCTTTTGTTTTCAGCAATTTTTCCGCCGCTTCCAGGACTTCCCGGGACGTAATCGAATCGAGACATTTGAATTCCGACCTGCAATTATGCGCATAGCAGATCTCGCACCCGACGTCCTTATGTAATACTATGTCATTCTTCCCGCATGGCCCCCACCTCTCGGGAGACAGCCCACGGTCATTCCTTCCGAATATAACTATCACAGGAGTGCCTACGGCACAACTTATATGCACCGGACCCGAGTCGTTAGATATCAATAATCTTGCCCGGCGGAGAAGGCTCGCGACATCCCCGATAGTCGTCCTGCCGGAAAGATTGACGCATCTGCCCGTTATAAAAGACGCCAGTCTATCCCCGAACTTTTTATCGGTGTTCCCCGATATGACGGCTACCCTCGCTTTATATTTTTCTACGAGCCCGTTGGCAACATCCGCGAATCTCTCCACACGCCACCTCTTCGACGCGCAACTCGCCCCCGGATTTACCACTACGAGGATATCGGAATCCTTAATACCGCTCTCCTTCAGGATACCGTCGATCTTATGTTCCGAAGCGATATTGACCGGCATGTAGAGTTCCTTGGATTTGGGCTCTATCCCTATGTGGCGCAGAAGATCGAGCGTATAGTCGATCTCATGCCTCATGCCGAACTGCTTGGAATGCGGGATTCTCTTCGTGAGAAGGAAACCCGCCTTCCTGTCGTATCCGATGCGCTCGGGTATTCCCGCAAGGCTTACGACCATATGCGCGCGGTTAGTCGGATGCAGGACGATCGCGATATCGAATTTTTTATCTCTGAGCTCCTGTATGAAACCGGCATTTCCGGCAATACCCTTATGGGGGCCGGATTTGTCATAGACTATGACTTCATTAAGATAAGGATTGCCTTCGACTATCTCGCGCGCGTGAGGGGCCACCATCATTGTTATATGGCTGTCGGGATAAGCATCGCGGAGAGATTTTATTACAGGCGTCGAGAGGACCACGTCCCCTATCCTGTCGAGCCTGACTATCAGTATCTTCTTACTCATAACCCTCTATCATCATCTTTGCGGCATCAAAAACGTCTTCGGCGGATATAAGTTTCATGCACTCGTAATTATATTTGCACATGGCAGTTTCGCAGGGCGAACAGAAGAGTTTCTTATTCACCACCATGTCAAATTCCCCGGTCGGACCGTACTTCTTCGGGTCGGTCGGGCCGAATATCGCCAGCACTCTGGCGCCGACGGCGCATCCGAGGTGAAGCGGCGCGCTGTCATTGGTTATAAGGAGTTTCGAACGTTTGATGAGCTCGCCAAGCTGCCTCACGCTGGTTTTTCCCGTAAGGTTATGCGCGCCGTGTTTCATCTTAGCGGCAACATCCGCCACTACCTCCGCGTCCTCCTTCACGCCGGTAAATATTATGTCTATTCCGCATTCTGTTATCAGCCTGTCCGCGACCGCCGCAAAGCCTTCCGCAGTCCAGCGCTTCAGGTGGCTCTTGGAACCGGGATTTATTACTACAAAGGAATCGCGCACATCCCTGTCCTTAAGCAGGTTTGCCGCGTACAATTCGTCTTCGGGCGATATATGCACATACGGCCGCCTCAGGGTATTTTCAATGCCCAGTGATTTCAGCCGGTAAAGGTGCCTGTCCATCCTGTGGACTATATCTTCCGGGAATTGCTGGAGGGTGGAAGTCCTGTATTTCGGACCTATAAGTATGCCGAACACCGTATTCCTGAGGTCGACGACAAGGTCATACTTCAGCTTCTTCAGCTTAAGCTGCAGCCTCCTCTTGCCGGCTATCGACATATGCTTATCGTAAACTATGACCTTAAAGATATTCCAGTCCTTCTCGAATACCTCTTTCCCGGCGGGCCCGACGAGTATATCGATCCTTGAGCCCGGGAATTCTCGGCGCAATGTCGCCACGACGGGCGTCGTCAGTATCACGTCGCCGAGATTGCTCAGCGTAATTACCAGTATGCGCCTGACATCGGATCTGTCTATATTCATCTCCTGGCCAGCATCCCTTCCGCTTCCTTAAGCACATCCTCAACCCTTATCGCCGCCATACAGGTATTATCGGCACATGCAATATTGTAGCATGGCACTTCGCATGCCGTATTTCCGGATATCACGACATAGCTGCCTTTTCCGTACGGGCCTGTGATCCGCGGCGATGTCGGGCCGAAGAGAGCTATCGTCTTCGCTCCGACCGCTACTGCGATATGCATGGGGCCGGTATCATTGGCTACTACGAGATCCGCCCTTTCGAGAAGCGCGCCGAGCCCGAGCAGGTCGGTCCTGCCGGCGGTTATGACCGGCGCGGCGGCCATGACTTTCTTTATGTCCTCAACCAGCGGCAGGTCCTTTCCGGAAGCGGAAAGGACGATCTTCGCTCCGTATCTGTCCGCAAGCTCATCCGCCAGGCGGGCAAACTTCTCCCTCGGCCATCTTTTGGGCGCCCAGTTTCCGGCGGGGCAGAGAACAGCTACGAAGTCCTTATCCCCTATACCGTCCTTCGCCAATAATTCCCTGATAAATTTCCTGTCGGCATCCCGCACGAAGAATTCATAAGAGATATCTTCCGCTTTTATTCCGGCCGATCTCGCGATATTGAGAAAATATTCGACCTTGTGCTGTTCTTCGAAAGGCTCCTCCGCGGCTTTCGTCAGGATACCACCCCTGCTTTTGGTCGGATAGCCTATCCTCTCGCCGATACCCGCCAGGTACGCGATAAGGGCTTTGGTAAAAGACCTGTGCAGGAGGAATGCCGTATTGAAATTTTTCGATCTCAGCTGCCTTATGAGGCGCCATTTCCCTATCAGGCTCTTATGAATGCCTTCTTCATCGTAGATTATCAGTTCATCGATCCTTGGATTGGCTTCAAGCACCTCCCTGCACCGTGGATGGATGAGACATGCTATATAAGCGCCGGGATTTGCCTCCCTGACGGCCCTTATAAAGGGCGTCGAGAATAGTACGTCGCCGACCCAGTTGACATTCACTATCAGGATCCGCTTAGTCATCCCTATGCTCCTTGATCCATGTATAATAGCCGCTTATCTCCATCCAGAATACAAAGAGATTGTCCGACGTGCGGGATATCCTTACTCTCTTTATCGCATAGAGGTCGTTCCATGGCGAAAATCTGCCCGGGTTAGTGGCCACAGCGCACTTATAACCGGTTTTAACAGCCTCTCGTTTCACCCTTTCATCATGGGCGCCTAGGGGGTAACAGAGCTCCGTTACCGGAATGCCGAGCTTTTCTTCAAGAAGGGCCCTTGAATCCCTGAGTTCCGACTCGAGCTGTCTCGTACCCATCGAGGGAAGCCATTTGTGGGAAACGGTATGGCTTCCTATGGTCACTACGCCGGAATCCGCCATCTGCCTTATCTCTTTCCAGCCGACGAACCCTTTCTCGCCGATCTTCCCGGTGATAATAAAGATCGTCGCCGGAATATTGTATTTCTTAAGCACCGGAAAGGCATATTCATAATTATTGTAAAAACCATCGTCGAATGTGACCGCGACCGTCTTGCGGGGGATCTTCCCTCCTCCGCGGATGTACCCTGCTATCCCGGCGAGAGTAACGACATTATATTTATTATCATGCAGGAACTTCATCTGCCGCTCGAAGCTCTCCGGGTTGACCGATAACTTCGACACATTGTCATTATAATCGATCGAATGGTACATAAGGACCGGCACTACATATGCCGTCTTAAGAAATATAAATACGGCGGCGATAGCCACAATGATCGTCACGGCCGCGATTATCCGGGCTCTCTTCATCGTTTCACCGTTTCCCTGTATAATTCCGCGATTTTTACGGCCATCGAATCGAGCGTGAATTTAGCGGCCACAAGCGCCCTGCCTTCCGCGCCCATTCTTTTACGAAGCCCCTCGTCCCCGAGAAGCGTTTTAACGGCGGCGGCTATGGCGGCGGGATCGGCGACACCGACGAGAAGCCCGTTCCTGCCATCTTCTATTATGTTTTCTATCCCGCCTATACGCGAGGCTACGCATGCCCTTCCCGCGGCAAGCGCTTCCAGAAGGGCTATCCCCAGCCCTTCCTTTATCGAAGGAAATATAAATACATCCATGAGAGAAAGGTACTTATGCGTATCCGGGCATGACTCGACAAACTTCACAGAGCTGTCTATGCCGGAAGACCCCGCCAGGGATTCCAGGCGACTCCTCTCTTCCCCATCGCCGATTATTAGGCATTGCGCGCCGGGTTTCGCGGCGATAATATCCTTCATCGCCCTCAATAGAAATTCATGGCCCTTTACCGGAGAAAGCCTGCCTATCGCCCCGATGACAGGGCCGCCTTTAAGCCCTAGGGACCTCTTGGCGGATATTATCTCATCCTGAGAATAGCCGTGCGAGAATTTCGCGGCATCAACCCCGCTGTAGATAAGAGCTATGCGCCCGGCGTCCACGCCCAGGTCAGCTTCCAGGTGCTTCCGTACCGCGCCGCTTATGGCTATCACTTTCATGCCCCATGTATCGAGAATGCCCCTTAATCGTTTTTTGAAATACCCGTGGCAGGTCGTGACATACGGCACTCCCGTAAACCGGGACGCTATAGCCGCGGCGACCTGCGATACACGCGTGTGCGCATGGATAATATCTATATTTTCATTTTTTATAATGGCGGCCGCCTTAAAACCTGCAGCTATTACCTTTGGGGCAAGCTCGAATTTCGTCTTTATGCCGACCTTCCTGTGCGGTATCCCTGATTTCGAAAGCTCGGCTTCCATGTCCCCGCCGGAAGAAAAAACCACCGTCTGAATGTCCTTGCCCGCGAGCGCCCGAGAAAGTGTCAGGATATAGTTGGTTATCCCCCCCACGTTAAAATGTGTCGTTATCTGCAGCACTTTCACTCTTTTACTCCTTCCATTGCCGCGGCAGTCAGGCAGAGGATGCTCTTAACCATATCCATTACCTCATCGACCGTTATCCGGCGCATGCAGGTGACCTTTTTACGGCACTCCGGCTTATAGCACGGGCCGCACTTCAATTCTTTCGCCTTAGACAGGATGACACAATTTTTAGAAACGGCCACATGGCGCGCGGGATCGGTCGGCCCGAAGAGCGCCACAAACGGCGTACCGACCGCGGAAGCTATGTGCATCGGAGCGGAATCCGGGGTCAGGAATACCCTGAAACGTTTCATGAGAGCCGCCAGTTCCGATATTGAGGTCTTTCCGGAGGCGACTATCGGCTTTGACTTCGCGGCCCTGGCTATCGCTTCGGCAAGCCCTGCATCTTCTTTGGCGCCGGTCAGGACCACTCGGGCGCCCTCTTCCTTTGCGATAGCGTCACAAAGGCCCGCTATGTGGGCCGCAGGCCAATTCTTGCTTACCCATCTTTGTGAAGCGCTCACATTTATCCCTATAATAAGCTGGCCGGGCTTAAGCCAATTGTCCCGAAGGAATTTATCCGCAAAAGACTCATCGGCCGGAGAAGGCCAGAGCGCCAGGGCCTTATCCGAGGCTTTCACTCCCGCCATCCTGAGCGTCCTGAACTGATGCTCGATCGGATCGAGATAAGGCGCATCGTCTCTTATGCGCCGGTTAAGGAGAAATGAGAACTTTCCATTATCGTAACCATACCTTAATGAAGCTCCGCTCAGGAACGCCAAAATATGGCTCTTCCTGTTATTCTGGAGGTCGAAGACTATCTCAAAACACTCTTTCTGTATCTCCCGCGTAAGCCGCCATAACCCAGCCGGGCCCTTATGCTTGCCTTTGAAATCACATACAATGCGGTCATTTATATAAGGGCACCCGTCAAGCGCTTCCCTGGACGCGAGGCCTACGAGCACTTTTATCACGGCATCCGGATATTTTTCCCGGATGGCCCGCAGCGACGGCACGCTGAGTATCACGTCGCCGATCGAACTCATTTTTATAACCAGGATATTCTGTTTCTTCAGCGCCTCCTCATAAACAGCTAGGGTCCTCTGCAGCATCTTCTCAGCGCCAAAGCGCTCCTCTACACGCCTTCTCGCTTCCGAAGCCATAGCGGAGGCCATTTCTCGGTCCCCGAAAATTTTAAGTATCTTGTCGGCCATATCGCGCGGATTCTGCGGTTCACAAAGAAGCCCGGTCCTGCCATCCTCTATTATGTCGACCACACCGCCTACCCTCGTAGCCACTACCGGCACTCCTACCGCTTGCGCCTCGATCACTGAACGGCCGAATGCCTCTGGAGTCACTGTAGCCGAAATCAAGAGGTCGAGGCCGGCCATGGCCCTGGGCACGTCACTGCTGGCGCCGGTAAACTCCACTGTCTTCGACAGGCCGAACCGCCACACCACGATATCGACGTCCTCCAGGTACTTCCCTTTCGGAGCGGACCCTATTATCAGCACCTTCAGGTTTGGTATCCGGCCCCGTATCAATGCCACTGCTTTTATCAGGTCCGTATGGCCCTTGAGAGGGGTTATCCTAGATACTATCCCTATAACAAATTCATCGGGCCTGCCTGCTTTGTTTTTCCTCGGAGTAAATATGTCCAGGTCGACGCCGCGCGGGATCAATCGTATCCTCCCGCGCGTTACATTGAATGATTCAGCCATATGCCTAGCGACCGCGTTTGAGGCGACTATGACGTATTTGCCCCATCCCATCGGCGCGCTCATGACAGGATTCCTGTAATATCCATGGGCTGTGGTAATAAGCACACGGCCGGTCGACCTGCAGGCAAAGTAGGCTATGAGCGCGGGTACACGCGACCGCGCGTGGACAATATCTATGTCTTCCCTGCGTATAATATCGGCCAATTCGCCGGTCATCCTGACGATATTGAATACCGACTTCTTGCCTATGGGAAGCTTATAGTGGCGCGAACCTATATTCTCCAGTTCTTTAACAAGCTTCCCGCCGCCGGATACGACTATAGCCCTGTGGCCATTCTTCACAAGGTACCGCGCAAGGTCGACCGTGCCGGTCTCGACCCCGCCTATGTCCAGAGTAGGTAATACCTGCAGTATGTTCATAATTCCTTACAATAATTTTTTTATCGCCTCTGTGATATCATGCCTGTCGTCAACTGCTTTTATCGCGCGGACAGTCTTCCATACCTTACTGAGCCTGGTGCCGAGGTCCGATGGATGGGCACAATTCACATAGCCTTCGCGCTCGAGCGAATCGAGGACGCGCTCATACTTTGTAATACCTTTATTCTTCTTCTCGAGGTCAAATATGACCACTTTCTTGCCGGAGTTTATGGCCTCCGAAACCATCGAGACCGATTCTCCGGAGACCGCCACTATGCTGGACAGGCCGAGTATTCCCGCCACGGCCCCCTCGATATTCTTCTCATTGGCTATCACCATCAATTTGCAGAAATTATATTTACCGAGCCGCTCTTTGATAAGAGCCTCCACCTCTTTCGGAGTCCTGCGGGATGTCGTGAGAAGAAGATCCGCGTCATACGTCTTGCAGAATTCAATGAGCCCTGATATGGCTTTATTTGCCATATCCCTGGTCATGGCAAAATCAGGATTATCCCCGCCGATCAGCGCGCCGAGCACTATATCTTTATCTATCCTGATCTTCTGGCCGAGCATGGCGCCATAGCTGCGCATATTTTCGCGGTCTATAAGGTTCGGCGCAAGCACCGTCGGGACGACATTCCCCCTGTCGGGCGGCCTATCGTGTTTAGGGATTATGGCAAGGCTGAACTGCCTTAAACCTATGATATCCGGCTTCATTATTATGATGTTCTTCGCGTTGTTCTCCTTCGCCATATAGACATTGACCGGCGCGGCCTGGGAGCCGCATGAGACGACGAAGTCGGAGTAGGTCTTCATGAGAGTTTCGTATGAATCTTTCTGCAGGCATGCCCGCAGGGGGCCCATAAGGCCGTGGCATCTCCAGGTAGCGAACTTCGCGGCTATTGCAAGCGCGGTCCTGGCCGCCTTGCTCTTATATTTTACCTCGACAACCACTATCTTCGTATCGCTCTCCTTGAACCCCTGCTCAAACCTCACCTTCTGTATCTGGCGGGCTACCGAGAGAGACTGGTTAAGGTGCCCCGCTTTCCCGTCGCTCAATACGAGCACGGTCCTTAAGGGAGTCGACTTCCATCTCTTGTGGAGCCAGAGCCACTGATCGGGATACTGCCTGACATATTTCTCGAGGACGCTCATGTATTTCTGCAGATTCTCCCGTATGTCGTTGGGCGAATCAGTCTGCCTGAAATCGATGGCTTCCTCTATATAGAGCTTATGGTACGGGCCATGCGTCCTGACGATAAAATTCGGGAGCACTATGGAATCTGTATGCTTGGCTATCTGCATCGTCCCGGAATGGCTCGAGGTCGGACGGCCGAAGAAATCCACAAACATTCCGGCCTTCCCCGCATCCTGGTCGGCGAGGATCCCCACGATATTCTTATCCCTCAGCGCGCGGATGAGGTTCTTGACATCCATGCCCTTCCTGATGACCTTACAGCCATTGGACTCCCTGAGGCGGTTTAGCAGCTCATTGAGCCGCTTCATTTTCTGCTCGCGCACAAGCACCAATATGGGAAGCCCTATGACGGAACTCACGAGGCTCGACAGCTCCCAGTCGCCGAAATGCGCCGTAAGGAGTATGGTGCCCCGTCCGGATACGGAGGCGGCGCGAAGGCGGTCTTCATTGATGATCTCTATGTACCTGTCATAATACTTTTTGTTGACCTTTGTGAGGTTCAGCACCTCGACGAAGGTTTGTGCCATATTCTGGTATACGCGCTTGGTGATGGCGCGTATCTCCCGCGGCGACTTTTCGTTCGCGAACGCCGCCTTCAGGTTCGCATAAGCCACAGGCCGGCGGCTTTTATTGAACCAGAATGCCACTATACCGAGCCTCCTGCCCACCCACAGCGTAAAATCCACAGGCACTACGCTGAACAGGATGTTCAGGCCCCTAATAAATACGCAGGCTATGAAGTCTATCAATTAATTGCTCCCTGCCGTTCGTTATATCCATACGGATCACGAGCGTCATAATTGTGAACTTTCCGAACGAAAAGCTCATCCGCGCGAATTTCACCGCATCCTTTTCGGTCGTTACAAGAAAATCGGGCGCCTTCGCGCCGCACAATTTTATAATGTGTTCGATATCGCAAGCCCTGTAATTATGATGGTCACCGAATGCTATATGGTCTGTCACGATTGCCCCGAGGCCTCTGGCCGTCTCTTCGAAATAACCGGGATCCCCTATGCTCGACACCAGGGCCACTCTCTTTCCGGAAAGAAACGACAGATCTCGATCCTTCCTGACCTTCGGATCATATATGTGCGAGGGCTTATGCGACGCTTCGAGAAATATGATATCCCTGTTTATTTTCGCGATCTCATGCCTTACCGCGTCTAAATACGGCTTCTTCCTGTTCACCTTGGTAAATACTACAATGTGCGCCCTTTTAAACGCGTCCAAAGGCTCCCGCAAGATTCCGCGCGGGAATAGCTGCCTGTTGCCGAACGGATTCCTGGAATCGACAAGGACGATATTAAGGTCCCTGGCAAGCTCCCAGTGCTGAAATCCGTCATCGAGCAGGGCAAACTGGCTTCCGTACAACCGTATGGCCTTATGGGCTGACTTCGTGCGGTCCTCCCCGACGAGTATCGGGATATCCGGCAGGCTCTTCTTAAGGAGAGCCTGCTCGTCCCAACCATAGCCGCGTATAAGCACCGCGGCCGATCTCTTAAGCTCGTTTTCCAGTATATTCGCAAGCGCTATCGTAAAAGGCGTCTTTCCCGTCCCGCCAAGCGTGATATTCCCTACACTGACCACCGCCATCGGGACCTTATGTGAATTAAGTATCCTGGCCTTATACAGGATAGCCCGGCAAAATATCGCCGCGCCGTAGATAAGGGATATGATATAGAGGGCTATCTTGAAGGGCACCCAAATAGCGCCTCTCCTCTTATCTGTCATAAGCGAATAGATAAAGCTAACCATCGATCAGCCCTTTGATCACTTCGATATTACGGATACTCGCGCCGCGGTTGGCTTCGACCACCTTCTTCGCGTTTTCGCCAAGCGTATTTCTCGCCGACCCATCCTTCAGCAGGCGGACAGCTGCCTTAGCCAGTTCCTCCTGCCCTCTTACCTGGATGGCCGCGCCATTCTTCAACAGAGCCGCTATGACCGTCCTGAAATTGAACATATACGGCCCGAAGATAACGCTCTTGCCCAGAGCCGCCGGTTCGATTGGGTTCTGCCCGCCGTGCGGGATCAGGCTTCCTCCTATAAAGACGATCTCCGCCATGGCATAGGCATCGTTCAGGTGCCCGATCTCGTCTATAAGATAGACCTTCCGCGCGGGGCCTTTAGCCCCATCCGGCACCGACAGCCTTACAGGCTCAAAAGAGAGGCGCCTTATGATATTCTCCACCTCATGCGTTCTTTCGATATGCCTCGGAGCGATCACCAGCTTAAGGCACGGGAATTCTTTCAGAAGCTCCCTGTACACCAGGATGAGCGCTTCTTCTTCGCCGCCGTGCGTCGATCCGGCCACAAAAACGAGGTCGCCGCGCTTCAGACCGAAGAGGCCCCGTCCGGCCTGTCCGGCGGTTACGGCCGGGGCATCCGAGTCGAATTTCATATTACCGGTGACTCTGACGCGGCCGGCCTCGGCGCCGATAGCCTTTATGCGTTCGGCATCTATATCCGACTGCATGCAGAACGCGCGTATTGCCCCAAGCGCCTTCTTTATGAACGGTTTAGCCATCATGTATTTATCTATAGACCTGTCCGAGATCCTGCCGTTTATCAGGATCGCCGGCACGCTTCTTGCCAAAAGCTCCTTTAATACATTGGGCCAGATCTCGGTCTCGACCATTATGTAAAGAGCCGGCCGGATCTTATCCACAGCCTTCTTTGCCGTAACCGAAAAATCCAGCGGAAAGTATAAGATTATGGCCTCTCCGCCAAAAAGCTTTTTTGCCAGGTCATTACCGGTGCGGGTTATAGTAGAGAAGACTATGGACCGTCCGGGGAACTGCTTCTTTATGAGCGGAATGAGGCTTCTGCATAACGCAACCTCTCCGACGCTCACCGCCTGTATCCAGATCACGTCTTTCGCGGAACACAGGGCGCGCTCCTTCGCCTCGCCGTAATTTCCGAAACGCTCCGCAAAGTCCCTGTGCAGCTTGCCTTTGAATACCAATGCGGGCACATAAAATACCGAGAATATAAAAAACGCTATATCGTATAACATGCTCCTGCCTCGCGCTAAACTTCAGTCATTACCCTGACAACCGTCAACTGTGAACCGTCAACCGTTTACTACGCGTACTCAGGCCCGCGGATGCGCCTTGTCGTAAATCGTCTTCAGCCTGTCCATCGTAACATGCGTATATATCTGTGTAGTCGAGAGGTTCATATGGCCCAGGAGCTCCTGGACGCTCCTCAAGTCGGCTCCGCGGTCAAGCAGATGCGTCGCAAAACTGTGCCTGAGCGAATGCGGGGATATCTTCTCGGCAATAGCCACCTCTTTTACATACCTGTCCAGTATGCGGCGCACCGACCTGTCCGTAAGCCGGGTCCCTCTGGTATTCAAAAACACCGCTTTTTTGTCCCGCACCTTCTTTTCCGGCCTCTTATCGACGTACAGGCGTATGGCTTTCAGCGCCGGCTCGCCTATCGGTACCACACGTTCCTTCGATCCTTTGCCGAGCACCTTAATAACGCCGCTTATAAAATCCACGTCACCCAGGTCAAGGCCCACGAGCTCGCTTACCCGGATGCCGCATGAATAGAGAGTCTCCAGGAGCGCCCTGTCGCGCAATCCCGAAGCGTCCTTGTTCGTCGGAGCGGAAAGAAGCCTGTCTATCTTTACCGTATCGAGGAATACGGGCAGGGTCTTGTCGAGCTTGGGCGTGGAGATGGCGGTTATCGGATTCTTCTTTATATGGCCTTCACGGAACAGGAACCTGAAAAAACTTCGCAGGCTCGCGAGCTTGCGCGCAACCGTCCTCTTCGAATAGTTTTTTGCCCTCATCTCCGCCAAAAAACGCCGCAGGCTCAGGTGATCTACGCTGTCGATCTCCTTGTCTCCGAGAAAGTTCTTGAATACCTCCAGGTCTATCGAATAATTTTTGATGGTATGGCCCGAGGCGTTCTTCTCGACCTTCAGATAATTGATGAACTTATCGATGTAACGCTGCATCTATTCCTTGACCGTATCTTCGGGGTTCTCTGACGCGGCTTTGCCTTCATCTTTGGCGGATGCGCTGTCCGGAAGCTTCTTAGAGATAAAGTTGCATTTCGGGTAGCGCGAACATCCGAAGAAACTGCCGCGCCTGGATTTCCGCGCCACCAGCTCTCCGCCGCAACCCGTCGGGCACTTCACGCCGGTCGTGATCGACTTGGCATTCTTGCAGGCCGGATAGTCCGAGCAGCTCATGAATTTGCCGCGCCTGCCCCATTTTATGACCATGGGCTTGCCGCACACCGAGCACACCTCATCGGTGGCCACGACCTCTTTCTTGACATCCTTCATCTCAAGCTTTGCCTTATCGACAGCGTGTATGAACGGGGAGTAAAAACTCTTAAGGACTATCACCCAGTCCGCCTCCCCCTCTTCGATGCCATCCAGCTCGTCCTCCAGCTTAGCCGTAAATTCGACATCCAGTATCTTCGGAAAATGCTGCATGAGCAGCTTTGTTACTATCATACCCAGTTCCGTCGGACGGAAATATCCCGCTTCTCTCCCGACATAATCACGGGCCGTTATCGTCTGTATAATGGGAGCGTATGTAGACGGGCGCCCTATACCGAGCTCTTCGAGAGCCTTAACGAGAGAGGCATCGGAATACCTTGGCGGCGGCTTCGTAAAATGCTGGCTCGGCAGAAGCTCCAGAAGGTCTAGTGGTTCGTCTATGGAGAGTTCCGGCAGTTTGGCCCTGGCCTGGGCATCATCCTCATCTTTCTCTTTTTCCGCTTCGTAGACCGCGGTATACCCTTCGAAATCTACTCTTGTCGAAGCGGCCTTAAAGATATAATCCCCCGCCTTGATATCGACGGAAGTCTGCGCGTATATAGCCGGCGACATCTGGCTGGCTATAAAACGGTTCCATATTAAAGTATAAAGCTTCAGCTGGTCGGGAGTAAGGTATCCCTTAACCGCTTCGGGCTCACACAGGGGCAAGGTAGGCCGTATCGCCTCATGCGCTTCCTGCGCCGCTTTTCTCGCTTTATAAATATTAGGGCTTTCGGGATAAAACTTTTTTCCGAACTTGCTCAAAATATACTTCTTCGCGTCAGCCTGGGCATCTTTTGATATTCTCACCGAATCCGTCCTCATATATGTTATGAGGCCGACACTGCCTTCGCCGCCCAACTCGACGCCTTCGTAAAGGCCCTGGGCTATGCTCATGGTCCTGGCGCCGGAGAACCTGAGCTTATTGAACGCTTCCTGCTGCAGCTTGGATGTGGTAAAAGGCGGGTAGGGGTTCTTCTTTTTCTTCGACTCTTTTATATCTTCGACGACAAAAATGGACTTCCTCAATTCGGCCGTTATCCTGTCGGACTCATCTTTACGGACTATATCGACCTTGTTGCCTTTGTGGCTCGCCAGCTTTGCCGTGAACTTTTCAGCCGGAGCGTCCGGTTTACGTTTAAGCTCGGCAAGCACTTCCCAGTATTCTTTCGGATTGAATTTTTTTATCTCGTCCTCGCGCTCCACTATGAGCCGCACCGCCACAGATTGCACGCGTCCGGCGCTAAGACCCCTCGACACCTTCTTCCAGAGGAGCGGGCTCAATGTATATCCGACGATCCTGTCGAGGATGCGGCGCGCCTGCTGGGCATTGACAAGATGCATATCTATGTCTCGCGGATTCTTAAAAGCGCTGGTCACGGCCTCCTTCGTGATCTCATCGAATTCGACGCGGTAGAACTTCCTCTCCTTCTCAGCGAGCACATTCCGCAGGTGCCAGCTTATTGCCTCACCCTCACGGTCCGGGTCGGCCGCCAGATATACCGCGGCCTTGCCCTTAGCCTCTTTCTTGAGCGCCGCGAGATTCTTCTTCCTGTCTTTCATCACGATATATTCGGGCTTGAAATCGTTCTCGACATCAACGCCGAGTTTCGATTTCGGCAGGTCAACGATATGGCCCATGCTGGCTGTTACGACGAACTTGTCGCCGAGGAATTTATTGATCGTCTTTGCCTTTGCCGGCGATTCCACTATAACGAGCGATTTTGGCATTAATTTTCCTTTCGGACATACTGCTTGCCCGGCATCTCCCGCGCAAGATTCTTTAACTGCAGATTCAACAGCGCCTTCGACGCTTTGGCGGCGCCGAGGCCCGACTTCGTTATGACATCGTCTATATGAAGAGGCTCGTCCGATAGCGCCTTATATGCCGCGCGCTCATCGTCGGTAAGCGAATTATATATGTATGCCTTCGTCATCCTGCTTATTTTATCGTCCGCATCTTTCCCTCCGCGCTCTCCGGGAATTTTAATTTCGCGTATCCGCAGCTCATCAACTATATCCTCGACCGACATGACGAGCTTTGCGCCATCCTTGATGAGCGAATTAGTCCCCGCGCTGGTCGAGGATGAGATCTTTCCCGGAAGCGCGAATACCTCGCGCCCCTGCTCTGCCGCCAGAGATGCTGTTATGAGCGCGCCGGAGTCTTTTGCCGCCTCGACTACTACTATGCCGAGAGAGAGCCCGCTTATTATGCGGTTACGCTGAGGAAAGTTATACGGCATGGGCCCCATGTCGTCCTCGTACTCGGTGATGACGGCGCCCGACTCCGCGATCTCTCCGTAAATCTTCTTATTCTCCGCCGGATATATATGGCCGTGGCCTGTTCCCATCACCGCTATCGTCCTTCCCTTTGCCTTCAATGCGCCACTATGCGCGGCCGTATCGATGCCGCGCGCCATGCCGCTTACGAC
>JAFGRN010000014.1 GCA_016935115.1 Candidatus Omnitrophota bacterium
GTGATCACAAAAGAGTCGGATAGTTTCAGGGAGGGTAAGGCAAGTATATTAAGGGAAGGCAAGGACCTGGCGATATTTGCCTGCGGCCAGATGGTCTATGAATCCATACTGGCCTGCGATGAGCTCGCCAAAGAGGGCATAAAGGCCCGGCTCGTCAACCTCCATACCATTAAGCCCATCGACAGGGATGCCATCATAAGCGCCGCGTATGAAACCGGCGCGATCGTTACCGTCGAGGAGCATACTGTCATGGGTGGGTTCGGTTCGGCCATAGCGGAGATCGCGGCGCAAGACAGGCCCGTTCCGATAAAGATGGTAGGCATACGGAACAGGTTCGGAGTCTCGGGCGAGCCAGATGAATTGTTTGAATATTTCGGCCTTAAGCCAAAGAATATAGTCCTTGCGGCCAGGGAAGCCCTGCAGATGAAGAAGGGTTAAATAAGAATCTGGTATTATGAGTTCCATCGAATTGACAGCGCCGGCCAAAGTAAATCTCGTCCTTAAGGTATTTAACAAGCGTAAAGACGGATATCACAATCTCCTGACCCTCTTCGAGCGCATCTCTCTCTCCGATCTCGTAACCGTTTCCATGGCGCCTTCGGGAATATCGATCACCTGCGACAGGGCTGTCGTAAAAAGAGCGAAGGATAATATAGCTTACAAAGCGGCCGAACTTATCCTGAAAACTGCCCGGGTGGGCGCGGGAGTCAGGATCGATATCAGAAAGCGAATTCCCGTAGCCGCAGGGCTGGGCGGAGGTAGTTCCGATGCCGCGGCAACCCTTATAGGCATTAACAGGCTGTTTAATATTAATATGGGCAAAGCCGGATTAATGCGCCTTGGCGCAAAATTGGGGGCTGATGTCCCTTTCTTTATATTTGATACACCATTTGCGGTGGGTAGGGGTATAGGGGACAGGCTAAAAAAAGCGGATTTAAGGGTAAAATTATATCATCTTCTCATATATCCGGGCTTTAAAGTGGCTACAAAAGACGTATATAAGGCGCTGGATTTAGGCTTGACAATGAGGCGGGGCGGTGATAAAATTACACTCCCTAAGGATTGGAGCGGCTTCGAAGGGATCGTTCACAACGACTTAGAGGATATAATTATAATTAAAAGGCCGGTCATCGGCAAAGTGATACAATGCTTGGTCTCTTCACTCGGCAGGAAGGCTATGGTTTCAGGAAGCGGACCGAGCGTATTTTGTCTTTACAGGACACGAAGGGAGGCGGTACGGGCCAGGGATAAGTTATTTAGCAGTGTGCCCGCCCGGTTAAGGCGAAACTGGCAGGTATTCATCGTCGAGACGGTTTAGGAGGAGCGCGCAATGGATATTACGGAAGTAAAGATCTTTTTAAAAGAGGGGCAGGACAAGAAGCTGAAGGCGTATGCGACCATCACCTTCGATAACATGTTCGTGGTAAGGAACGTGAAAGTTATCGAGGGCACAAAAGGTTTGTTTGTCGCAATGCCGTCGAGAAAACTTAAAGAGCCGTGTCCGAAATGCAACTTCAGGAATTCGGTGAGGTCCAAATACTGCAATAACTGCGGCGCGGCGCTGCCGATGACCGAGCATAAGGCTCCCCCCGCGGGCGCGGAAGGCGCGGCGAGAGAGTCCGAACATAAAGACATAGCGCACCCTATAACGGCGGAGTGCAGGGACTATATACAGAAGAAAGTGCTGGAAGCCTATGATAAAGAGAAGAAACATACATCTGTCCCATCCTCGCCGTCATCGGCATCGTCTTCCGGAACGCATTCATCCCGTGGACAGGCAAAGCCCGCCATTACAATGGAAGACGAGGACATAGAGCTGTAGTTCGGGCGAACCGTAAGCCATTAACTATATTGCCCGGTGGTGTAATGGTAGCACATCAGATTTTGGATCTGAGTGTTCAGGTTCGAATCCTGGCCGGGCAGCCAGTAGCTTGAGCAAGAGAAGTCAGGGATTCGAAGCTTGTGAGCGCCGAGCGAATAGCGAGGAAAAGCGCTATGCGCGGTAGCCAGGCTGTATGAAGCTTCGTAGGAATGAGAGGTTGAGTTGAAAGATATAGTTGCTATAGTACTGGCCGCGGGGCGCGGAACGAGGATGAATTCGGATATTCCGAAGGTCCTTCACCGCATATTCGGTAAGCCGATAATCTCCTATGTGCTGGGCTCTTTGAGGGAATCGGGCGTGGCCGATATCATAACTGTGGCGGGGTTCGGCAGTGATAAACTGCGCGAAACGGTAGATACCAGGATCGTTATCCAGAAGAAACTTCTCGGTTCAGGAGACGCGGTCGCCTCGGCGACAGGCGCCCTCGGGAAATACGAAGGCGATGTGGTCGTAATCTGCGGAGATACTCCGCTCGTCAGCGCTAATACTATACGTGAATTGATCGCCAAACACAGGGCGTCGGGGGCGAGCGCCACGCTCACAACGGCGGTGCTTAAGGATCCGATGGAATACGGCAGGATCGTGAGAAGCGAGGACGGCAGGATCACGAAGATCGTCGAAGAGATAAAGGCTGAGCTGCACGAGAAGGCGATAAATGAAGTCAATGTCGGGACATACTGTTTTAAATCGAGAGACTTATTTGACGCGCTCGGCCAGGTTAAGCGCGACCCGAAAAAGGGAGAGTCCTTCCTGACCGATACGGTTGAAATACTGCGCCGGGCAGGCAAGTCGGTGGAGTCGATATCGATCAAGGACGCTGACGAAATGATAGGGATAAATTCCCGCAAGGATCTTGCCCGGGCGGCCTCCATCCTGAAGAATAGGATTCTTGATGAGCTGATGTTGAGCGGTGTAACGATAGAGGATCCTGCCACTACTACGGTATACCCTGATGCCAGAATAGGCCGTGACACGGTGATCCGTCCCAACACGTTTATAGGCCCGGATGTGGAGATAGGCAAGGCCTGCAGTATCGGGCCTTTCGCCAGGATCACGGGGAATGTGCGCGTAGGCAATGAAGTCATAATAGGGAACTTTGTCGAGCTGGTGAGGACCGTGATAGACGACGGATGCAGGGTAAAGCACCATACATATCTCGGGGACACGACGCTCGGCAGGAAAGTCAATATAGGAGCCGGCACTATAACGGCAAACTATGATGGCAAGAACAAAAATAAGACGGTAATAGAAGACGGCGCTTTTATAGGAGTGGGCTCGGTATTGATAGCTCCGATAAGGATCGGAAAGGCTGCTACAGTCGGAGCCGGCTGTGTGGTATTGAGGGGCAATGATGTGCCTTCGGGCAAAACGGTCGTCGGAGTACCGGCGAGGATTCTTGAAAAACGCACGGGTAAGGGGAGAAGGAGAACGGATGAAAAACGGCCTGTTAATATTCAGCGGTAATTCCAATAAACGGCTTGCGGAAGACATCTGTAAGTTCCTGAAGGTTGAATTGGGCGACGCGTCGGTCGACAAATTTTCCGACGATGAAATACGGGTAAAGATAAACGAGAATGTGCGCGGTCACGATGTATTTGTAGTACAGTCCACATCCCAGCCCTGCAATGACAATTTAATGGAATTATTGATCATGATCGACGCCTTAAAACGCGCTTCTGCCCAGAGGATCACGGCGGTCCTGCCGTATTTCGGATATGCCAGGCAGGACAGGAAAGACCAGCCGCGCGTTCCAATAACAGCGAAGCTTGTCGCCAATGTGCTATCTGTCGCCGGAGCGGACAGGGTCCTCACCGTAGACCTGCATGCGGGCCAGATACAGGGATTTTTTGATATTCCACTGGATCACCTCTACGCCTTTACGATATTCGCCGAATACATAAAAGACCTGGGGATCGATAAGAACCTGGTTATCGTTACTCCGGATGTCGGCGGCATAAAGACCGCCAGGGCTTATGCAAAGAAGATGAACTGCCACCTGGCCATTGTCGATAAGAGGCGAATAGACGATAAGCAAGCTGAAGCCATGCATATAATGGGGGATGTCGCGGGCAAGAATGTTGTCATAGTGGATGACATGGTAGCCACGGCCGGTTCGCTTGTCGAAGCCGTTACCGCGCTTAAGAAAGCGGGAGCGCTGGAAGTATATGCGACGATAACCCATCCTGTTCTCTGCGGCCCGGCTATAGAACGGCTGAAGAAAGCCAATATAAAAGAACTCGTTGTAACGGATACAATACCGATTCCGAAGGAGAATATGATTCCCCGGATAAAGGTCCTGTCAGTAGCTTCCCTGCTGGGAGAAGCGATAATGAGGATCCATACAGAAAAATCCATCAGCGTGCTGTTCGATTAGAGAAGGAGAGTGTAGCGATATGGAAAAAGTGGTACTTAAAGCCCAGGTTCGCACTGAAACCGGCAAGAGGGTTGCCAAGGACCTGAGGGCGAAAGGATTGATTCCCGCTAATGTCTATAAAGGCGGCTCAGGCGCGGTGAGCCTTCAGCTGGCTTCCGGCGAGCTGATTAATGCGCTTGAAACAAAGGCTGGAGAGAACGTACTGATAACACTCAAGATATCCGGCGGAAAGTCCGTCATAAAGGATAAGACCGTGCTGATCAAGGAGATCCAGAGGGAGCCGATAAGGGATGGTATACTTCATGTGGATTTTAACGAGATATCCCTTACTGAGATGCTAAAAGTCAATGTGCCGCTCTCATCCAAAGGAGAGCCTGTCGGAGTGAAGATGGATGGCGGGGTACTGGAGCATATCATGTGGGAGATAGAAGTCGAGTGTCTGCCTACGGATATACCCGAAAAACTGGAGGTCGATGTCTCCGGCCTGAAGATCGGGGAGTCGTTGCATGTCAAGGATATCGCCGTGCCGTCCGGCGTTAAGATTATCAACGATCCTGAGCTTATTATAATGAGTGTGAAGGCTCCTAAAGTCGAGGTTCCAAAAGAAGAGGTTCCTGCCGAAGGCGCGGCCGAACCTGAGCTCATAAGGAAGAAGAAGGAAGAGGAAGCCGCCGAAGGCGCCGAAGAGGCTCCAAAAGAAGCTCCAAAAGAAAAGGAAGCCCCTAAGGATAAAGAGGCCAAGAAGGGATAGTGTTGAAGTTTATCATAGGCCTTGGCAATCCCGAGCCGGAATATAAGGGTACGAAACATAACATAGGCTTTGCTGTAGTGAATGCCCTCGCCGGGGATTACGGCATAAAGATAAAGGAGAAGTTCCATTTCTCCCTTGCAGGGCACGGCAGGATTGAAGGCAAGGAAGTGACGCTGGTGCTTCCGCAGACTTTCATGAACCTATCGGGCAATGCCGTGGGAGAGATAATGCGCCGGGGGGCAAAGAAGCTCGAAGATATACTGGTCATACATGATGACGTGAATCTCGAGCTGGGGCGCATCAGGCTGAGGAAGAGCGGTTCATCCGGCGGGCATAAAGGGATCGAATCGATAATACATACGTTGAAAGACGGCTCTTTCCCGCGGCTTAAGGTAGGGATAGCTACCGAGGTCCATAAAGGGGACATTACAGGATATGTCCTTAGCCCCTTTAGGAGAAAAGAGCTGCGCAATGCCGCGCACGCAGTGGAGTTAGCGAAAGAATCGGTAATAACGCTCTTGACAGATGGCATGGATGCCGCGATGAACAGGTATAATAAAAGGAAAGTGGGAACCTCATAATACATAGTTTTAACCTTTGATTTATTAAATGTGGTGTGGTAGTCTAGGTGCTAAATAATTAATAAGCGGAGGAAGAGAGAAGAGGATGAATAATTACGAAGGGGTTTTTATAATAAGGCCGGAGATCAAAGAAGAGGACGTAAAGAATATTTTCAAGACCATAAATGATATGGTGTCTAAAAACGGCGGCAATATTAAGAAAGAGGAGCCATGGGGTAAAAGGCCGCTCTCCTATCCGGTCAATAAGCTGAAAGAGGCGTATTATTATAAGCTCGATTTTGAAGCGCCTTCTTCCGCTGTGGCGAAAGTCGAAGCCGCATGCAAGCTCAATGCCGATATAGCAAGGATAATGATAACCAGGAGATAAGCGGATGGCAAGCCTTAACAGAGTATTGCTTATAGGAAATCTCACCAGAGATCCGGAACTCAGATATATACCGAGCGGCTCGGCTGTCGCTACCTTTACTATAGCCGTTAACCGTGTCTATACGACGCCTGCGGGCGAGAAGAAGGAGCAGGTGTCTTTCATACGTATCGTTGTCTGGGGGCGCAGGGCCGAGGTCTGTGGGGAATATCTATCTAAGGGAAGCCCGGTCTTTGTGGAAGGCCGTCTGCAATCGCGCGACTGGCAGACCCAGGACGGGCAGAAGCGCAATACAGTCGAAGTAATAGCCGATAATGTGCAATTTTTAAGAAGCGGCGACAGGAAAAGCCCGGCCGTCGCGGGAAAACAGCCCTCCCAACAGGAGGAGATAGGCACAATAGACCTGAACGAGGAATCTGCCGCATCGCCGGTAGATAACAGTGCCGGCGCGGGAGCCGGGGTTGCCGACGAGGAAGTTCCGTTTTAACATGGATAATAAGGAGAAATGAATGTTTAAACCGTTTAACAAGCCTGAAAAAAAGAAACCGATAAAAAAAACCGGCGAAAGGAAGAAGAAGGTCTTTAAAAAAAGGCCTTGCCGTTTCTGTATAGACAAGGTTAAGGCTATAGACTATCTGGAGTATCAGAAATTTTCCAGGTTCCTGACCGAGCGCGGCAAGATAGTTCCGTCCAGGATATCCGGAAATTGCGCGAAACATCAACGGTTGCTCGCCAGAGCGGTCAAAAAAGCGCGGGTGCTGGCGCTATTACCATTCGTATCGGAGTAAAGAGATGAAACTTATATTGACACAGGATATAGACAGGCTGGGAAAGGCCGGCGACGTTGTTGATGTGGCGGAAGGTTACGCGCGTAATTTTCTACTGCCTAACAGTAAGGCGAAGGCCGCGACGGCCGGTAATATGAAGCTGCTGGAAGCCAGGCGGAAGAAGGAAGCCTCCGACGAGGCTAGGAAAGTCGAAGCTGCCAGGGCCCTTGCTAACAGGATCGGCAATCTTTCCATAACCATAGCGGTTCAGGCCGGTGAAGAAGAGAAACTCTTCGGATCGGTTACGAGCGAAGCGGTTTCGGAGAGGCTGAAAGAAGAAGGGATAGAGATAGACAAGAAAGATATATTGTTGGAAGAGCCCATAAAAAAACTGGGCGTCTATCAGATCTCGGCTAAGGTACATCCGGAAGTGAAAGCTACTTTAAGGGTCTGGATAGTAAAGAAATAAGGCAAGATGGCTAACCAAGAGATTATCGAAAAGATACCGCCTCAGAGTATTGACGCGGAGATGGCTGTGCTCGGCGCGATGCTTCTCGACAGGGAGGTGATACCGCAAGCGATAGAGATGCTGATCGCGGATTCTTTTTATAAAGAGGCTAACAGGAAAGTTTTTTCGGCCATCATCAAGATTTTCGACGAAAACAGAGGCGTTGACCTCATAACCGTTATAGAGGAGCTTAAAAGCACAAACTCCCTCGAGGCGGCAGGGGGGCCGGATTATATTACAGGCCTGGCTTCGAGCGTGCCCACCGCGGCAAATTTCATACACTATGCCAGGATCGTGAGGGAGAAGATGATCCTGCGTAACCTAATCAGCACGGCCACCTCCATAGTCACGGAATGCTATGACACCTCAAAGGGCGTCGACAGCCTGGTCGATAAAGCCGAGCAGATGATATTCGAAGTAGCGTCGAGGAAGGTCGACAGGAAGCTTACGCCCCTCAAGGATATCATAAAAAATTCCATCGAAACTATAGATAACCTGTATCAGCGCAAGGAGAATGTAACCGGCATATCCACGGGATTCAGGGAGCTTGATATCAAGACGGCGGGATTCCAGCAGTCGGATCTGATAGTGGTGGCGGCCCGTCCGTCGATGGGAAAGAGCGCGCTTGCGTCATGTATCACGGAACATGCGGCCGTTATTGATAAGGTACCGGTGGCATTCTTCAGCCTTGAAATGTCGAAAGAACAGCTGGTACAGAGGATGCTATGCTCGCATGCGCGCGTGGACGCGCATAAGGTAAGGACAGGCTTCCTCTCGCAGGCGGACTGGCCAAAACTTGTGAGCGCGGCTGGGAAATTGTCCGAAGCGCCTATCTATATCGACGACACGCCGGGCATATCGGTGCTGGAATTGCGCGCCAAGGCGCGCCGCATGAAAGCGCAGTTTGACGTGAAGCTTATAGTCCTGGATTATCTTCAGCTTATGCAGGGGCCCTCCGGAGCGGATTCCAGGCAGCAGGAGATATCCGAGATATCAAGGTCGCTTAAGGCGCTCGCAAGGGAACTGAATGTCCCGATAATCGCTATAAGCCAGCTTTCAAGGGCGGTAGAGCAGAGGACGGACCACCGTCCGCAGCTCTCGGACCTGAGGGAATCCGGCGCGATAGAACAGGACGCGGATGTTGTTATACTCCTGCTGAGAGAGTGGTACTATAATCCCACAGAAGAGAATAAGGGCCGCGCGGAGATAATTGTGGCTAAACAGAGGAATGGCCCAACAGGAAGTTTTGAACTGGCGTTTTTGGGAGAATATATGAGATTTGAGAACCTTGTTTCGCGCACAGAAGAGTTTATGGACGCGGAAATGGAGAAGGTATGACATTGAAAAAGATCACGATCCTTCTAGCGGTCTCCGCGGTTGCCGCTATCTCCATTCCATGTTTTATCCAGGCCCAGCAGGGCGGTAATGACGGCAGGATTGTTACCGCCGTAAAGGCGGAAAATAACAGGGCCATCAGCAGCGACTCCATACTCTCCAAGATAAGGACGAAAGCAGGTGATACATTCAGTCAGGATGCCATAAATGAGGATCTCAAGCGGCTTTACGCGACAGACTATTTTATGGATGTCTCCGTAGATGTCAGGGATGAAGCAGGTGGAGTGGCCGTGGTATTTATAGTGGAAGAGAAATCAGTAGTCGAAGATATCGCCTTTAAGGGCAATGTTTCCATAAGGGCGCCGAAGCTGAAAGAATTGATGAAGACGAAGGCTAACGAGATGCTCAACCTGGCCATCCTCGCTCAGGATGTTTCGGACATAAAAGAATTCTATTCGAAGAAAGGGTATCCATTTACCGAAGTGAAGTACGAGATAAACGTCGATAAAGATACCAATAAGGCCGTCGTTATCATAGTGATTGACGAGAAGACAAAAGTAAAAGTTACGAACATAACGATAACCGGAAACAAGGCGATAAAGACGGGCGAGTTAAAAAAGATACTGTCCACAAAAACAGCATGGTGGTTTAATCCCGGCGTTTTTAAGGATGAAGTCCTCCAGGAGGATATGGACAGGATCAGGTCCATGTACGACGATATAGGATATCTCGACGTTGAAGTGACGCCGGACCTGCAATACAGCGAAGACGGAGGGGCTCTTAAGATAGAGATCAAGATAAATGAAGGTAAGCAGTATAAGGTAGGCGACGTAGTGCTCAAGGGGAATCTTGTGCTTTCGGAAAAAGACATATTAAAGAAGATAACCCTGAAGAAGGGCATGCCATTCTCCAACAGGGCGCTCAGGCAGGACTCTGCGGAAGTGAGGCAGTTATATCAGAATTACGGGTACATGAATGTGGTCCTGGATGTTGAGAGAAACTTGAACCAGTCTACCGGCGATATAGATATAGTATTCAACATCGACGCCAAAGAACCCGTATATGTCGGCAGGATAGATATACGCGGGAATATGAAGACAAAGGAACTGGTAGTAAGGAGAGAACTCAGGATCTATCCGGGAGAGAAGTTTAACGGCGACAAGATAAAGCGGTCCAAAGAGCGCCTCTATAATCTTGGCTTTTTCGAGAATATATCTTTTGACACGGAACCCACGGAGACCCCGGATATACAGAACCTGATAGTTACTGTCAAGGAGACGAAGACCGGCGAATTTTCCTTCGGCGGCGGATACAGTTCGGTGGATATGCTTATAGGATTTGTCGAGATAACCCAGAGGAATTTTGATATATTGAATTTTCCGACATTTGTCGGCGGCGGGCAGAATCTCTCGATAAAAGCGGAACTTGGCATGACGCGCAGTAACTATAATATAGGATGGACCGATCCGTGGATATTCGGCTGGCCATACTCTTTCGGGTTTGACCTTTACAGGACGGCTCATGACAGGAAGAACGCGATTGGCTGGGCCTATGATGAGTCCAGGATGGGCGGTGACGCGCGTATAGGTAAAGAATTTACTGATGAATTCAGGGGGCTATTGTTATACAGGCTGGAGGAGATCAAAATATCGAACCTTGCCGAGGGAGCGTCCCAGGACCTTTCCAGGGAAGTCGGTTCAAATCTGATATCGAGCCTTACACTGGATCTTACCTATGATACAAGAGACAATATATATACCCCATCCAGGGGTGTTGTCGCGAACGGATCGATAGAAGGCGCGGGAGGTATATTCCTCGGAGATAAGGACTTTATAAAAGGGACAGGCACACTGGTGTATTACCATACGTTTTTCGGAAAGATATTGCTTGAACTGAAAGGCCGTGGCGGAATGGCCGGGGCTTACAGCAGCACGGATGAAGTCCCCATATATGAAAGATTCTTTGCCGGAGGCGCAAATACCATACGCGGCTATAAAGAGAGAAGGGTCGGCCCCAGGGATGCCGGCTCCAACCAGCCCATAGGAGGCGATGCCATAGCCATAGGAAACGCGGAAGTCACATTTCCTATTTTTGAGAAGATTATAAAGGGCGCGGTTTTTTACGATATAGGTAATGCATGGAGAGATGCCAGTGATTTCATTGTAGGGGGAAATTATAAATACGGGGCCGGTGTAGGCGTCAGGATAAAAACTCCTATAGGCCCGGTAAAAGTCGACTACGGTTATCCGCTTATAGGTAATTACGATGATGACAGGACGGGAGAGTTCTATTTCAGCATGAGCAGGGGATTTTAACCAAGGAGGAGTGCGATGAAGAAGTCGGTTGTGTTATTGACGGCAGTGATATTTGTCGCGGGCATGTTCTTGGGGGTATCGCAGGTTTCCGCGAAAGAATACAAGATAGGTTATGTGGATCTGGCCAAGGTCTTCGATGATTTTAAGAAGACGAAGGAGTCAGAGAAGGAGCTGGAAACAAAAGGCAAGGCCAAAGAGGCCGAGCGCAACAAGATGGTCGACGAGCTGAGGAAGCTTAAAGACGAGCAGGCCCTTCTTTCCGAGAAAGCCAAAGCTGAGAAGCAAACCATAATAGATAATAAGATAAAGGCGCTTCAGGATTTTGACAGAAAGACCAGGGATGATCTTATGAAAGAGAGGAATGATATACTTTCCGCGATCCTCAAAGATATAGAGAAAGTGGTTACCGAATATTCCAAAGCCAATGGCTATGACATCATCCTTAATTCGCGCATGCTTCTTTATGCCGACGAAACGTATGATCTCACCAAAGAGATATTGGCAAGACTCAACAAGTAGTGTTTATAATACCTGCGAAGCCTGCCTTATAAGCAGGCTTCGTGTTTTTTAAAGGAAGAGGTAATGAAACAGCGCACGATAAGAAACACGATCCGCATAGAAGGCGTGGGCCTGCAAACCGGCAATAAGGTTTCGCTTATATTAAAAAGCTCGCCGGAGAATAGCGGCATAAGCTTTATCAGGACGGACCTTGCGGAGAAACCTTTATTAAATCTGCGCTCGATAGAATTTGGCGCGGGCGGGACGGCTGAGCGCAGGACGACTGTAGGGCTGGGGCCCATGCAGATACAGACCACGGAACATCTCCTGGCTGCCCTGGCAGGCATTGGCATAGATAATATCGTCATAGAGATGAATAATGTGGAGCTGCCCGGACTTGACGGCAGCGCAAAAGGATTCCTTAATTCTATTAAGAAGGCGGGCATAGCTGAACAGAATGAGGAAAAGAAATTTCTGGACCTGAAATCCCCATTGTGGTGTTCTTCAGGGGATTCTTTTCTTGCGATATTTCCCGATGAATGTTTCAGTGTTACTTATATGCTGTCGTATCCCGGGATCGGCACGCATCTCTTCAACGCGATGATAGATGAAAAATATTTTGAGAAAGAGATAGCGCCAGCAAGGACCTTCTGTTCCCAGGCCGAAGCGATGGAGCTTTTGAAGAGAGGGCTCGGCAAAGGCGCAAACTATGATAATACGCTTGTCATGGGCCCGAACGGCCCGATAAACAATACGCTGAGGTTTACCGATGAGCCGCTCAGGCATAAAGTTCTTGATCTGATGGGGGACCTCTATCTGGCGGGAAGGCCGGTAAAGGGCCGTGTCATTGCCGTGAAGAGCGGGCATAAATTAAATATGGAGCTTGTGGGCAAGCTAAGGTCGCAAAAGATTTCTCGCTAAAGCTCGAGATTGTTATCTTGAGTCAGGCGGGGGATAACAAGGAGATTTGAAATGGGAAATGAAGAACAGGATATAACAGGCAAGGCGCTCGATATAAATACGATAATGAAGATACTGCCGCACAGATATCCTTTTCTTCTGGTCGACAGGGTGCTTGAAGTTTCTGAGAATAGGATAGTCGGCATAAAGAACGTTACGATGAATGAGCTCTTCTTCCAGGGTCATTTTCCGGGAAAACCCATAATGCCAGGGGTATTGATCCTGGAGGCGATGGCCCAGGCCGGAGGCGTAGGTGCCCTGAGCCATAAAGATAATGTGGGCAAGCTTGCGTACTTCCTTTCCATAAATAATGCCAAATTCCGCAAGCCGGTGGTGCCGGGCGATACGCTCAGGATGGAGATAGATATTACCAAGAGGAAGACCAGTATTCTCCAGTGCCGCGCGGTCGCCAAGGTCGATGGCGAGGTAGTGACGGAGGCAGAGATGACATTTGCGCTCATAAAACCCAATGAGGCCGAGTAACGGTTATGGCAACGATAGGTCTCGTCGCTGGGTCGGGAAAGCTTCCGGCGATATTTTCGGACTCTGCCAGGCAGCGGGGGGATAAGGTAATAGGCATAGGCCTGAAGGGGGTTACCCCTCCGGAGATAGAGAACCATGTTGATAAGTTTATCTGGTTTGAACTGGCGGCATTGCAGAAGATGATCTTTGCGGCCGTTTCGAACCGGATAACCAAAATTGTTCTTCTGGGAAAGCTTAGGAAAGACATCTTCTTCAAGAATACGGAAGGATTCGACGAGGATACAAGGAAGATCCTGGGCAAACTTACGGATAAAAAGGATTATTCGATGCTCAATAAAGTATCCGAAACTCTCTCGAAGTTCGGCATGGAGGTGCTGGATCCCACTCCTTATCTGAAGGATTATATGCCGTCTAAAGGCGTCCTTACCAGGCGGCACCCTTCGGAAGATGAGGCAAAGGACCTGGAATATGCCAGGAAGATAGCTCTGGAGAACGCCGGGCGGGACATAGGACAGGCCGTGGCGGTAAAAAACAGGACGGTCATAGCCATCGAGGCGGTCGAAGGTACAGATGAGATGATAGCCCGCGCGGGAAGCCTCTCCGGCCGGGGCTTTGTTGTGGCAAAGGTCGCGCGGCCCGAGCAGGACATGCGGTTCGACGTACCGCTCGTCGGGCTCGAGACCGTCGAGGCCCTGGTGAAGGCAGGAGCTACGGCGCTTTCCATAGAAGCGGGCAGGACATTCCTCATAGACAGGGAAGAGATAATAAAGCTCGCCGACGAAAAATCCCTCTCCATAGTCATAGTGTAGCTCCTCCGCAGTAGCGAAAATATCCCCCGCTCGTACCAGGTATCTTTCGGCATACCTATAAGGGAAAGTGTTACAAGGCTCCCCACCCGGGCTGTAAGGGCTGACTACGGATGAGAAGCCGGGGATATTTTTGCTATGGAAGCAGCTGCCGGGGACAGGTCTGAGAAGGATTTTGAAAACGTCCCTGATTCTACAGTAGCGAGGAGAGGGAGAGTTTGTTATAATAGAATCCCTATGAAGACCATAAAGCTGCCGTTTAATGTCCGGAAGGCGGTACTGGCGTGCGGAGCCGATATGAAGGGCGCTTTTGCCCTTGCGAAAGGCCGTAATGCGTATCTCTTCGAAGGTTTCGGGGACCTGGGCGATCCGGCGAATATGTCTAAGTATGAGAGATCCGTCGCTTTATACGAGAAGAAGCTTGGCATAATACCGCGTATCATCGCCTGTGACCACCATCCGGGATACCATTCGACCCGCTTCGCGGAGATGCACGGCCTGCGGCTCTTGATCCCGAATCTTTGCGATGTACAGCACCACGAGGCCCATATAGCGGCCGCGATCGCGGATAACGGCATAAAGGGCGATGTAATAGGGGTGGCGTTCGACGGTACGGGCCTTGGCTGGGACGGTTGTATATGGGGAGGGGAGTTCTTTACCGGGAACATCAGGAGATTAAAGCGCGCGGCGCACCTGGAGTATATTCCAATGCCCGGAGGCGAAATGGCGGTGAAAGAGCCCTGGCGGATGGCGCTTGCCTATCTCTACAGGGCATACGGCAGCAGCCTGTTTAAACTTAATATACCTATGGCAAAGAAGCTCAATAAGAAACACCGGCTTATAATGAAGAAGATGCTCCGCGGCGGAATAAACTCGCCGCTCACATCGAGCGCCGGAAGGCTCTTCGATGCCGCCTCAAGCATAGTGCTATCCAGGGAGAAGACGTCATTCGAAGCCGAGCTGCCGGTGATAATGGAGAAGATCGCATCCGGCGACCGTGATGAGCATTACAGGTTTGACATTTGTACTGAGCGCGGAATGCGTATCATAGAGGCAGCCGGTATAATGAGAGGCATGATCCGTGATATCGAGTCCGGTATAGATAAAGGGGTAATATCCGCCAAATTTCATAATACCGTAGCGCATATAATAACCGCCGTAGCGCTGCTTATAAGGCAGCGCTACGGAGTGAACAGGGTCGTTTTGAGCGGTGGAGTGTTCCAGAACCATTACCTGACCGGGAGATCTGTGAGCCTTTTACGTAAATCGGATTTCAGTGTTTATACCAATTCCGGCATCAATACGAATGATTACGGAATACCTATAGGGCAGGTGGCGATCGCGAATGCGAGGGGTGTATGTGCCTAGCTATCCCAATGAAAGTCATAAAGATCGATGGTGATGAATGCCTGGTGGAATCCGGCGGCCTGGAGCGCAGGGCTAATCTGGCGCTTCTTGAGGGTGTGAAGAGAGGCGATTATATACTGTTGCATGCCGGCTTTGCGATAGAGAAACTTGATCCCGCAGAGGCCAGGAAGACCCTGCGGCTTATCAATGAATCATGAGGGGGCAGATATGAGAAGATGGATAAATTTTATCATCGTAGTATTATTAATGTTTGGCATAACCTATGCCGCCGCGGCCGCGGCTGACGGAGATCTTCGCTGGGACGATGCCGCCCAATGGTCGACAAATGCCGATAGCGGCTGTTTTGTAAAGGTGAACGGATTCACCGGCGAAAACGATGACGGCCTTAGGATAGATTATAGACTGAAGCCCGAAGGCGGATGGGTCGCATTGTCGAAGGTCGTTATAGGCCGAATAGATCAAGATACCCCTGTAAAATTCCTTATTAAGGCATCATCTTCGGATGATATAGAGATGAAGTTCGTAGATGTCGATTCATCTATCTTCGGCAAGAAAGTGGCGTTGAATAGATACGGCCGGTGGACCGAAGTGGTGATCTATCCCGGCAATACTGATCACTGGTGGGGAGGCGACGACAACCTCGACCAGATAGTGACATTCGAGATCGCCGTATCGGGCAAAGGCTCAGGCAGGATCTTTATAGACGAGATCGGGACCGGAAAAACCGGCACGGAGGCCAGTTTTGTGCAGGGAGGCCCGGCACTCGATCCGGACAGGGAGCTTGCAGGGATAGGTTTCAGGCAGCGCCGCGCCTCGGAGATGATGGCAGAAGACCCGCTTGTCGTCGAATATCTTAAGGTTATGCAGGACCGTTCGTCACCGGACAGGAAGCTTGTGCCGTCGATGGAAGATAATATGGCACAGACTTTTAATAACAGTATCGTCGCAATGGCATTTATACTGAAAGGCGAACGCGAAAGAGCGGAGCGCATACTTGATTTTTACGCGAATGCCACGAGAGTAAATAACGATGATCTTTATCTGCAGAACTTCTTCTATAAAGGCCAGCCGCGCGGATTTTACCAGTTTGTATTTCTCAATGACCAGCCGGGAACCGCAGCATACCACAACTCTGGTGATTCCGACAGGTGGATAGGGGATATGGCATGGCTGCTGATCGCCTACAAGTATTATGAAAAGGAATACGGTTCGGACAGGTATGGTAAGATCATAGGGCTGATAAAGGACCTCCTTAAATTTTATTATAAAGAAGAAGGCGGCGGCGGTTACATCCAGCACGGCTGGCGCCGGGGAGACAGTAAGCTTCATGAAGACTATGGCCATCCGGAAGCGAATATAGACTGTTATGCCGCCCTGAAACTTTGCGGCGAGGATGAGTATGCCGGGAAGATAAAGAAATGGATCGATGAGAATGTCAAGGGCAACAGCCTCGCCCTCGATAATTATACATGGCGCGTTCTTGCCTTCGGCAAAGATTACGAAGGCCTGCTCAATATACCAGAATACGATTTCAGGTACAGGAAGACGATGGATCATAAAGGCGCCAGGGTGGCGGGATTTTTTCATGGCCCCGATATCGAGATGGAGAATATCTGGGTTGACGGAACGGGCCATATGGCATGCGCCTTCATGGAGGTGGGGCAGTTGGAGCGCGGTTATTTCTACGCGAATCAGATGGATCCGATCATTTTCGACAGGTATTTTTCCGGCAAGCGCACGAGGGCGCTTCCGTATACGCTTAATAAGGCCGGCGGTTATGATTGGGTCGATACGTCGAAAGGCTTTGTCTCATGCGCCGCCTGGTATATATTTGCCAAGAACAGATTTAATCCCATGACACTGGAGAAGAATTGAAATACATAGACGAGTTTAGAAGAAAACCGCTTATTGGGAAGCTCGCCGGAAGAATAAGAGCCGCCGCGGAGAGGGGCCGCTCCCATTCTTTTATGGAGGTCTGCGGTACGCATACCATGGCAATATTCAGGTTCGGCTTGCGCGAATTATTGCCGCGGAATATAATGCTAACCTCCGGCCCGGGATGCCCCGTCTGTGTCACGCCGGACAGTTATATCGATCACGCCGCGGCAATAGCGCGGTTGCCGGGGATTATCATGGCCACTTTCGGAGACATGCTGCGCGTACCGGGCACTCGATTGAGTCTGGAGAAGGAGCGTTCCCGCGGTAGGGTTATAAAGACAGTCTATTCTACCGACGACGCGCTCAATATCGCCCGGAACAACCCGGGTAAAGAAGTGGTCTTCCTGGGAGTCGGATTCGAGACTACTGTCCCAACGGTGGCAGCGTCGATAATCACGGCGGCTAAGGAGGGCATTGGAAACTATTCAGTGCTCTCTACACATAAAACTATGCCGGAAGCGCTTAGGGCATTGGCAGAAGACAGGAGCATAAGAGTTGACGGGTTTATACTGCCCGGCCATGTCGGCGTGATAACAGGCTCCGCGCCCTATGGGTTCCTTTCAAAGAAATTTGGTATAAGATCCGTAATAGCTGGATTTGAACCGACCGATATATTACAGGCGATACTTATGCTTTTAAGGCAGAAGAAGCCCCGCCTGGAAGTGCAGTATTCGAGAGCGATACATCCCGGCGGTAATGCCCTTGCCCGCAGAATAACGGGAAGAGTCTTTGAGCCATGCCCGTCCGTATGGCGCGGCATCGGCAAGATCGAAAAAAGCGGGTTGAGGATAAGAAAAAAATATTCGCGTTTCGATGCGGCGCTTAAATTTGGCGTAAAAGTCGCGCCGGGGCGCGTAAATAAGGACTGTATTTGCGGCGAAATCCTTAAGGGCAAGAAGACGCCCTATGAGTGCAGGTTATTCGGCAGGGCCTGCAATCCGGATAATCCCGTGGGCGCATGCATGGTTTCGGGCGAAGGCACATGCGCCGCGTACTACAGGTTCGGAAAGAGATGAAGATGGATACCATAACATTGAGCCATGGCGGCGGCGGAAGAAAGATGCACGAACTGATCGATTCGGTCTTCAGGAAAGAATTCGCCGACACGGCTCTCGATGAAAAGAAGGATTCGGCAATAGTGAATCTGGCAGGGAGGCCCATCGCGTTTACGACGGATTCCTATGTGGTTAATCCGATATTTTTTCCCGGCGGAGATATCGGCTCCCTCGCTATTTACGGCACCGTGAATGACCTGGCAGTGTGCGGGGCCAGGCCCCTCTATATTTCGGCGGGCGCCGTTATAGAGGAAGGTTTTCCGAAAAAGGACCTCTTGAGGATAGTCCGTTCCATGGCCAAAGCCGCCGGAAAATCGGGTGTGCGCATAGTAACGGGAGATACGAAGGTGGTTGAGCGCGGGGCATGTGACAGGATCTTCATCAATACGAGCGGTATAGGCGAGATCTATTACAGCGGATTGTCGCAGGCGAAGATAAGGGCCGGCGATTCGTTAATATTAAGCGGCCCGGTCGGCGACCATGCCGTAAGCATTCTGTCGAAAAGGGAGGGGATAGGTTTTTCTACCGCGATAAAGAGCGATTCGGCGCCGCTAAATGCGCTTATTAGAAAAATTCTCGGGGTATCGAAAAGATTGCGTTTTATGCGCGACCCGACCAGAGGCGGCCTTGCTACCACGCTCAATGAGATCGCGTCCGGTTCCCGTTTTTCGATCGCGGTAGACGAAGCGGCCGTTCCGGTGCGGGATGGTGTTCGCCAGGCATGCGAATTATTGGGGCTGGACCCTTTATATCTTGCCTGCGAAGGCCGTGTGGTATTGGTCGCGGCCCAGGATGACGAGCGGGGGATACTGAAAGCATTACGCTCCGATAAGTCCGGACGCATGGCTGCAAAGATCGGCAGTATCACGGGCGATTATCCCGGGAAAGTATATCTCAATACGATAGCTGGCGGCAGGAGGATCCTTGATATGCTTTCCGGGGAACAGCTGCCCAGGATCTGCTGATGTACAGAGAGCGCGCCTACAGGAGATGGGTTAATGCAGACGGCCTCGTCACATTCGAGGTGATGGAGAAAGAGACGGATCTCGCCATCTCCGCCTCAAGGGACCTGGAGAGGCAGGCTCGTTCGGCACTATTGACCTACCGCAAGGAGATTGAAGATTATATAAAACTTGACTGCGCCTTTTTAACATCTCTGGAGCCGTTAAGCGTGAGAGCCGGAGCCCCTCTTATAATAAGGTCGATGGCTGATGCGGCCGCGAAAGCCGGTGTCGGACCGATGGCGGCTGTCGCCGGTGCGGTCGCCGAATTCGTCGGCAGGGATCTCCTGCAGTTCTCCGGCGAAGTTATAGTCGAGAACGGCGGCGACATATTTTTAAGGAGCGCGAAGAAGAGAGTGATGGGTATCTATGCAGGCGAGGAGTCGCCGTTTACCGGCAAACTGGCCATAGAAACGGGGCCCTCGGAGGACGGCATCGGCGTATGCGCTTCGAGCGGCACGGTCAGCCACTCCTTAAGCTTCGGGAAATCGGACGCTGTAGTGATCATGGCCGATGAGGCCGCCCTGGCGGATGCAGTTGCCACGGCATCGGGTAATATGTTAAAATCTTCCATGGATATAGAGAAGGCTATCGATTTTGCCCGGTCTGTAGAAGGCGTAAACGGAGCCCTTGTCATAATAAAAGATAAGATGGGAAGCTGGGGCGGGATAAAATTAGTGTAAAGAGTGAGACGGGGGACAATAAGGGGGTTTAAAGATGGTATCCAAAAGAATAGTCCTGACATTTCCGCATGACATGGTGGACCAGCCTATAGTCTATAAGCTTGTCAAGGAACACAATCTTGTCTTTAATATATTACAGGCCAAGATCACTCCGCGGGAAGAAGGGGTAATGGTGCTGGAATTGAAAGGCAAGAAAGAAGATTATGTCGCGGGCATAAAATACCTGAGGTCCATAGGCGTGAAGATCCAGCCGATAAGCCGCGATGTGACGAGGGATGAGGAGAAGTGCACCCATTGCGGCGCATGCGTAACAATATGCCCGACAGGAGCGCTCTATACGGATAAGAAGACGATGAAAGTCATGTTCGATTCCGAAAAGTGTATTGCCTGCGAACTCTGCGTAAAGGCCTGCCCGCCCCGCGCCATGATGGTGAAATTGTAACAGATTTCGCCTTGACGGAATGGCAATGCTTAGTTTACAATATTGGCTCCCTTATTTGTTAACATATAACTTATATCATGAAGAATAACCTGTACACCATAACCAAGAAAGACCTGTTCGACTTATTCGGGCGCCTTGCCGGAGCCAACAGGGTAGTCGTGCCTTACATTAAGGGCGAGAAGCTCTCTTTCGACGACTTTGACCCTAAAAAAGAAGATGTGATAGAGCTCGGCGGCGTTAGGCAGAGCCAGCCGGTCAAGTCATTTATAAATCCGGTAAGGGAGAAGATAACCGGTTCAGCCCCCCGTGGCAAGCCTCTCGTATTAGCCGGCGTAAAAGCATGCGACCTGTCGAGCCTTTTTGTGCAGGATTCCGTTTTCCTGGGCGGAGATATCGAAGACCCTTTTTACGCGGAAAACAGGAAGAATACGACTATTATAGCCTCGGATTGCACATATGCCAAAGAGACCTGTTTTTGCGTAGCGATGGAAGGCGCGCCTTATCCATCCAGGTATTTTGACCTTTCCATATCGGCGATAGATAATTATTTTCTGGTGGAGGTAGGAAGCGAAAAAGGGCAGAAGCTGATCGACGGGTATAAGACTTTCTTCAAGTCTCCCTCAGTTCATGCCGAGGACCTGCGCCGCGCCGCCCGCGAAAGGGTTACAGGGCAGGTCCGCGATTTCATAGCAGGAAGAGGCACACCCGATACCGCCCGGATCAAGGGCATGGTGAGAAAGAACTATGATCTGACGGACTTCTGGAAGGAGATGGCGTCGACCTGTGTGGAGTGCGGAGCCTGTAATTTGGCCTGTCCCACGTGTCATTGTTTTCTCCTCTTCGACGAGAAAGACCAGGCTGGAGCGAAACGCTTCAGGGTTTGGGACGCCTGCCTTTACAGCACATTCGCGAAGGTCGCCGGAAATCATAATCCCAGGAAGCATCTGTACGAACGCCTGCGCAACAGGTTCGACAAAAAATTCGATTTCTTTCCGGAAACGCTCGGCTGTTTCGCTTGCACGGGATGCGGCCGCTGTATAGAGGCGTGCCCCGGGAGCATAGACATAAGAGAAGTATTGAAAGGCCTGGTATCAGGCAAATGGAAGACACCTCCCCATGAGTGATTGTAAAAAGAACCCCTACGCTTTCATAGAAGCCGAAGTGATAAAGGTTACCGATGAGACATCCAATATAAAGACGTTGACCTTGAAGCCGCGCGGTGATATTGCCTTCAGGGCGGGCCAGTTCATGGAGGTAACGCTTCCGGGAATAGGCGAAGCGCCGTTCACGCCTTCATCAAACCACAACAGCAAAGAAACCCTGGATTTTACCATAATGAGCGCCGGGCGAGTCACGAAGCTTATCCACCAGGCTAAGGCTGGGGATGTGGTGGGCCTGCGCGGGCCGTACGGCACGCGGTATCCGCTGGAGCAGTTCAAGGGCAGGGAAGTATTCATCGTAGGCGGCGGTGTCGGGCTGGCGCCGCTCAGGGCGCTTCTTTACGCTCTCTTCAATGACATCGGGGATTATAAGAAGATAATACTGCGTTACGGCGCGAGGTCCCCGGGCGACATTGTCTATAAGAGCGAGATAGATTCATGGCGCCGCAAGGCCGGCAATGTGGATGTAGGGATAACGTGCGATGTCGGAGATCCGTCATGGAGCGGCCATGTCGGGCTTGTTACCACGATCCTCAGTAATGACGGCCTCGATATCGGAAATGCGGTTGCCATAGTCTGCGGGCCCCCGATAATGATGAAATTCGCCACATTCAAGCTGTTGGACCTGGGCTTCAAGGACAGCCAGATACACCTTTCCATGGAGAAGAACATGTCCTGCGGCATAGGCAAATGCGGCCATTGCAGGATAGGGCCATATTACGCGTGCAAAGACGGGCCGGTCTTTACTTACGATAAGATAAAGAGCCTGCCGAATATCTGGGATTAGGATCATGAAACGGTTGTTGATAGATCTGGATATATGTTCAAAGTGCGATGAGTGCGGGATGCTCTGCAGTTATATCCGGCACCCCTCGAATAACGGCATAACATCCCTGCGGGAATTCGGGCATTTCGCCGTAGTCTGCCGCCGCTGTGACGACGCGCCGTGTGTGGCATCGTGCCCGTGGGAGGCGCTTGAATTGCAGAAAGATACGAACATGCTGAAGAGATACATGATGCGCTGCACATCATGCAAATCATGTTCGAGGGCCTGTCCGTTCGGAGTAATATATCCTGAGACTATACCGTTTGTTATAGCGAGATGCGATCACTGCCTTGGCAGGCTTAAGGGCGACGAGAAGCCAGTCTGCCTGGAATCGTGCGGCCATGGAGGCATAAAGTACGGCGAGTTTTCGGAAAATAAAGAAGAGGGGATATTCGCCGCTTCCGAAAATCTCCTCGTGAAGACGTCTTACAAGTGGGAGAGGGTGCTCGAGGCTCCAAAGAAAAAGTAAAAGGAATACGATGAAGTTTCCGGCATATATGTTCGCGTTTCTGGTCTTCCCCGGGTTTGTCTTCTCGGCTGTAGCGGGACTCATGGCAGGGTGGGTGGACAGGAAGGTCACAGCCCGCCTTCAATGGAGGGTAGGGCCGCCATGGTACCAGAACTTCTTTGATATATTAAAGCTCTTGCTGTATAAGGAGACCCTTATACCGAGGGGTGTGCCCAAAGCTGTCTTTCTTGGAATGCCAGCGCTGGGCCTGGCCGCCGCTACTCTCGTTTCGACGATAGTGCTCATTACGAGCGGCATGCCCAAGATCGGATTTATCGGTGATGTAATAGTAGTGGTCTACCTGATGCTGATACCGCCGATTACGCTCATGCTCGGCGGTTTTGCCTCCGCGAATTCGCTCGCTTCCCTGGGCGCTTCCCGCGAAATGAAGCTGATGCTATCGTACGAACTGCCTTTTATACTGGCGCTGGCCGTGCCTATAATGAAATGCGGTTATGTCATACGGCTGGGTGATATCATCGCCTACCAGCGCCTTCACGGAGATATTTTCGCGAGCCTGTCCGGAGGGATCTCTTTCTTTGTCATGCTTCTCTGCATACAGGCAAAACTCGGGTTTGTCCCTTTTGATATGCCCGAAGCCGAGACGGAACTGATGGGCGGGCCCTACATAGAGTATTCCGGCAAAGCCCTCGCGATATTCAAATTGACAAAAGCGGTCATGACAGTCGCGATACCGGCATTCATGATAGCGCTCTACCTGGGTGGGATTAAATTAACGCTTGATGGCATCGTGAAAGCCGTGATAAAGTACATTCTTATACTTACGGCGATGATAATCATAAAGAATACCAATCCCAGGGTAAGAATAGACCAGGCGGTGAAGTTTTTCTGGGGCATTGTAATGGTTCTGGCGGCAGTATCGCTGGTACTGGCATTCATGGGAAGGTAAGATGGGACTAAAAGAGATTGTACTGACGAAGTCGATATACGTATTCCACGTCTCGAGCGGAAGCTGTAATAACTGTGATATAGAGATAATAGCCGCGCTTACGCCGAGGTTCGACCTCGAGCGTTTCGGGGTGGTCCTGGTCGGCAGTATCAAACACGCGGATGCCATGCTCTGCACCGGCTCATCGAACCGCCTGGCGATACCGAGGGTAAAGGCCCTGTATGAACAGATGCCGAAACCCGGCTTTGTCATCGCATACGGCTCATGCGGTGCTTCGAGAGGTTTATTCAAGGATAGCTACAATACCTGTGCGCCTCTCGATGAGATAATACCTGTCGATGCCTATATACCGGGATGCCCTCCGAAGCCGGAAGCCACTATAGCAGCGCTCGCAAAACTTATAGCCAGGGTCAGGGCAAAGAAGGCGGTTAAATGAAGATAGATGATATATTGAAGAGATTGACCGATCGTTACGGCGACCGCCTGCTTAAGGTCGAGAGGAAGTCGCATAAGCGGGCGTACATAGACATATATCCGAAGGAAATAGTCGATGTGGCTGGATATATCTTCAGGGAACTTGGCATGCGTTTCAATATAGCTAGCGCGGTGGACGAACTTGAGCGGCTGGAGATATTGTACCATTTTTCATACGATCCCTCGGGCATTATCATATCCGTAAGGACGCTCTTGAATGACAAGGATAATCCGCGCATCGATACGATTACCGGAGTGACGCCCGCGGCATGGTGGATAGAGAGGGAGATACATGAGCTTTTCGGGATACACTTTGACGGCAATGAGGACCTGCGGCAGCTCCTTCTGCCGGATGATTGGCCGAAAGGCGTCTATCCGTTGAGAAAGAGTTTTGTGGTGCCGAAGAGAGATTCGAGGAAGTCATGAGTTCCAACAGATCGACCATACCCATAGGGCCTTACCATCCGCTGCAGGAAGAGCCGGAGTTCTGGAAGCTGATAGTCGAGGGCGAGAAGGTCGTTGACGTGGACGTAAGGATAGGCTACAACCACCGTGGCATTGAGAAGCTTTCGGAAGCGAAGAGCTTCGACCAGTCGATATTTATCGTCGAGCGGATATGCGGCATATGTTCATCGAGCCATCCCATAGCCTGCGTTCAGGCCGTCGAGGATATCTGCAATATAGAAGTCCCGGAGAGGGCCCTGTATATCCGGACTATAACTCAGGAGCTCGAGAGAATACACTCGCACATGTTATGGCTCGGCCTGGCAGGGCACTTTATCGGTTATAATACAGTATTCATGTGGAGCTGGAAATACCGCGAGCCCATATGCGAGATCATGGAGACAGTAACTGGGAACCGCCAGAACTACGCTATGCATAAGGTGGGCGGAGTAAGGCGCGATATCGAGAAAGAGCACATACCTTATATATTGACGAAGCTCGACGAATTCTTAAAACAGCTCGATATGCTTAAAGGAGCGGTACTCGACGACCCTGTTATACACGCCCGCCTTAAGGGAGTGGGCGTGCTTTCCAGGGAAGCTGCGATAAATTACTCGGCAGTCGGGCCGGTCGCCAGGGCTTCAGATTTCGACATAGACGTAAGGCGCGACCATCCTTACGGCGTATACAGCAGGCTTAAGTGGAACGTGATCACGCAGAAAGAAGGGGACGTATTCGCGAAGGCGGTTGTGAGGATACTCGAGATGTTTGAATCCGCCAGTATTATAAGGCAGTGTCTTGATAAGATGCCAGATGGGCCTATAGATTCCAGGCCGAAAGATATTGAGCCGGGCGAAGGTATAGGGGTCATCGAGGCCCCAAGGGGGGAGTGCTTCCACTATATAAAGTGCGACGGCACAAATTCACCCGTCCGCCACAAGGTCAGGGCGCCTACTTATATGAACTTTCCGACATTCAGGGAGACTGTGATAGGCGGGAGTGTATCGGATGCCACTATAATAATGGCCGCGATAGACCCCTGTTACTGCTGTACGGAAAGAATGATGATAGTGGATGGCGATAATAAAGAACTGCTTAAAGCCGGAGACCTCATAAGGCTTTCACAGGAAAAGACACGCAGGATAAAAGAGAGATTCGGGGTAATATAAAAGATGTTCTCAGATCCGCTTCCGATACTGGTCATGGCGCCTATTGCGGCGGGATTTGCCTGCATAGCCGTGCCAGACGGCATGAAAGGTCTTATTAAACTGTTTACGGGTATCGTGACTGCCGCATGCCTTGCCGGGAGCATCTTTGTATTCAGGGAAAAACCTGCCTTCTGGTTCTATGGAGATACGGCGGTCCTGCTGGCTGACAACCTGTCGGGTTTTATTGCAATAGCTGTTTCGGCATTCGCGTTTCTCATAACGATATATTCCTTCGGTTCCGTAGAGAGGTCATTTGGCAGGTACTTCGGGTATGTGCTGATGACTCTGGGTGCTTCCATGGGGGTCATATTTGCCAATAATCTCCTGGTCATGCTGGTATTCTGGGGATTCCTGGCGGCGATGCTCTACCTGCTGGTTAATCTGGAAAATACCAAAGAAGCGGCGCTTGCCGGCCGTAAAGCGCTCATAATAATAGGCGGCACTGATGCTGTGATGATATTCGGAATAGGGCTCATATGGATCATGACGGATACTTTTTCCATGGATATGATACGGTTGCCTCTCGACAGCATATTAACTTACACCGCTTACTTTTGCATAGTCATAGCGAGCTTCGCGAAAGCGGGGGCGATGCCTTTCCATTCATGGCTTCCGGATGTGGCAGAGAGCGCTTCCGGATCTGTGGCGGCATACCTGCCGGCCTCGCTCGATAAACTTCTCGGGATATACCTGCTTGCCAGGGTTTCATTCGACCTCTTTATAACGACAGCGGCGTCCAACCTTGTGTTATTGGCCGTGGGCGCTATTACTATAGTGTTGGCGGTTATGATGGCTCTCGTTCAGCATAATTACAGAAAACTTCTTGGGTATCATGCTGTTTCTCAGGTGGGTTACATGATACTGGGTATAGGCAGCGGAACTGTGATAGGTATCGCCGGCGGGCTCTTCCACATGCTCAATAATGCAATATATAAATCATGCCTCTTTCTGACGAGCGGCGCGGTGGAGAAAAAGGCCGGTACAATGGATCTTGATAAGCTGGGCGGTCTGGCGAAGTTCATGCCGTTTACTTTTCTGGCCTGTGTCATAGCATCATTGGCCATATCCGGAATACCGCCTTTCAATGGTTTTGTATCAAAATGGATGATATACCAGGGCATAATAGAATCGGCCTCTTCATCAAGGTTGTGGGTGGTATGGTTATGCGCGGCTATGTTCGGAAGCGCGCTTACCATAGCGAGTTTTATGAAACTGCTGCATGCCGCGTTCATGGGGAGAAAGTCGGATAATATAAAAGAGATCCGCGAAGTGGGCCCATCCATGTATATCCCGATGCTTACACTGGCCTTAATATGTATCATTTTCGGCATATTTGCTTTTAGCATACCGCTTCCGCTTTTTATATTGCCGGCCGTAAGCGGCGTTCCGGCTTTTATAGGGACGTGGGGCGCTGTTCTTGCTACGATACTTATCCTTGTGGGGGCGGCAGCGGGTTTTATATTATACAGGTTCTTCGGCAGAAGCGGGTTACGCATTGTAGATAATTTCGTCGGCGGAGAAGCGCCGGAGAAATTATCGCGCGTATCGGGCACCGAATTCTATGATACTATAAATGATATAAGCCTGATCGGCAGGATCAACAGGGCCGAGTCGGCGGGGAATTTCGACCTTTATAACATAGGAATGAAGGCAGTTAATTTTTTTACCATACCCCTGCAGCGCCTGCATAACGGCGTACTGCCTACATACCTTATATGGTGTTTTCTGGGAATGGTGGGAATGTTCCTCTTTTTATTTTTCAGGTGAAGATATATGCTTGAGATAGACCTTTTACTGTTATTTATGATAGCTTCCGCCATTATCGCGGTGCAGGTCAAGGACCTGCTTTCAAGCGTGATAGCGGTAGGCGCCGTGGGCATAGGATTATCCATGTCATTCCTTATCATGAAAGCGCCCGACCTGGCCATAATGCAGCTGGTAGTTGAGGTCCTGAGCCTTATAATACTTATCCGCGCTACGATAAGGAAAGACCTGCCTTTCAGCGCTTCCGGCAGATGGGCCTTCAATACGTTTTCCATGATACTCTTTCTGGCCGTATTCCTCGTATTTGCGTATTTTTCTTTCAGCGATATGCACAGGTTCGGCGCCCCGCTCATGAAAGTATCGCAGGAATATCTGGGAGAGGCCATGGCGAAGACAGGGGCACATAATGTCATCGCGGCGATAACGCTTAAATATCGTTCCATCGATACGCTGGGGGAAGTGGCGGCGTTATTTGCCGCTGTTGTAGGGGTACTAGCTATCGCGCGTAAAGTATCGCGTCCGGGAGGGATCAGGAAATGAGCCGCGCCGGGAACAAAGGCATGACTTTGATAGTCAAGACCGTGACCAGGATCACCCTCGGTTTTATACTCCTCTACGGTATTTATATAGCCCTTAACGGTGAGACCGCCCCTGGCGGGGGGTTTGCCGGAGGCGTGATAGTAGCGCTTGCCCTTGTCCATGTCATGCTGGCTTTCGGCAGGGACGTATCGCTGAAATGGCTGCATGTTGGCGGCCTGCGCGCGGCGGTATCTATAGCGGCCTTGATATTTTTATTAGCCGCCTGGCCAAGAGGCCAGAGGATCATATTTGGCAATGATATTATATTGCCGGTCTGCGAGATGGTCATAGTAGGCGCCGGCCTATTCGCGATATTCGTGGCGCTTGTCCTGGTATCGAAAGCGGATAAGGAAGCGGAATAAAGGATTAGAATATGGTGACTTATTTATTGTGCCTGGTGTTATTCTCCGTCGGACTGTATTGTGTTGTAAGGAAGAGGAATATTATAAAGATAATAATAGGCATAGGCATAATGGAGTATGCCATCAACCTTTTCTTTATTCTGATAGGCTACCGCTCCAATGGCCGCGCTCCGATATTCGCCGATGACCAGGCAGTCGTGAACATGGTCGATCCGCTGCCGCAGGCCATGGCGCTTACCGCGATAGTGATAAGCCTCGCCGTGACCATGATGCTTGTGGCCCTTGCTATCAGGATTTACGAGAAGTACGGCACATTCGATATAACGAAGATAAACAGGCTGAAGGGGTAGGGTTGATGCATCTTTTTCTTATAATACCGCTTGCCGCCGCTTTCATGATGGCGATTTTAGCCAGAACCGGCGACTGTGTCCGGGACATTATTTCCGGACTTGCGGCGATATCGCTTGCCGTTTTTTCGGTATTAACACTGATGGCGGCTAATTTCTTTCACAGCGCCGTGATCGTCAAGTCTTTTGCGGGTTTTATGCCGCCGGCAGGGACGGCATTCGTGGTGGACGGCCTTTCAGCCTTCATGCTGGTGACCGTGAATACAGTCGCGTTATTTGTCGTATTATATTCCGCCGGCTACATGAATAAATATACGGATAAGTGGAAGTTCCAGTCATTATTCTTCCTGATGATCTCCGGCATAAACGGTGTCCTGGTAGCTTCGGACATGTTCAATCTGTATGTTTTCCTGGAGATCGCGGCTATATCGGCGTACTTTCTCGTCGCGTTCGGTACGGAGGCCGAGGAACTCGAAGCGTCGTTCAAATACGCTGTCATGGGCACGGTTGCGTCAGCTTTTATACTGCTCGGCATAGCGTTTTTGTACAGCCACACGTCTACTCTCAGCCTTGCAGGCATCGCGCAGGCAATTGCCGCCGCGCCTTCAGCGCGTATTGTGCAGTTTGTCAGCGTGCTTTTCCTTATGGGATTCGCGCTCAAGGCGGCGCTGGTGCCATTCCACGCGTGGCTGGCATATGCGCATTCATCCGCTCCCGCGCCTATATCGGCGATGCTCTCAGGGGTACTCATAAAAGTGCTCGGCATATACGCAATAGCCAGAATATTTTTCAGTGTTTTCGGGGCAAGCGCCGGCATATGCCAGATACTTATAGCTCTGGGCGTCCTGTCCATGATAGCCGGTGGCGTCCTGGCTTTCGGCCAATCTGACATAAAGAGGCTTTTTGCTTATTCGACCGTGAGCCAGATAGGATACGTGGCCCTGGCGCTCGGAGTGGCTACGCCGCTGGCTTTTTTCGGGGCGGTATTCCACCTCTTCAATCATAGCATAGTAAAGTCGCTGCTCTTCCTTAATTCCGGGTCGATAGAACAGATGTTTCGCACAAGAGACCTTAGCAAGATTTCCGGTGTGGTGGCGGGCGCTCCCGTTACAGGTTATACGAGTATCATGGGGGCCATGTCTATAAGCGGCGTTCCGCCGTTCGGAGGATTCTGGTCGAAACTGATAATCATCTTTGCCTGCTTACAGGCTGGCCATCCGGTACTCGCGGCGATCGCCGTATTGGTAAGCGTAATGACCATGGCGTATTACTTTGCCGCAATGACTCCGGCGCTGTTCGGCGCAGGGATAAACAGTTTTAATGCCGTGAAGAAGGTGCATGGCATCATGAATGTGTCTGTAATGGCGCTAGCGGTTTTAGCTCTGGCTGCGCCGCTGGCGCTTCTGCCGGAAATGAGGCAGAGGCTGATCGATGGCGCTGTCCAGGCGCTGGTGAACGGCAGTGCCTATGCAGCCACGGTTTTGGGGGCGATCAAATGATAAAGAATGTTATCATGTTCATGATATGGTACATGGTCTGGATATTCCTGTCATGGCCGCCCGAACCAAAAGATATTATTGTGGGAGCGGTTGTTTCGTTGTTTGTGATTCTTATGACGGCAGACATGATGGATCGCTGCGACTCGAAAGCGGATATCATCCGGTTGCCTGTGCGTCTCGCATGGTTCGCATGTTACGCGCTTGTCTTCATATGGGAATGTTTGAAAGCAAATGTCGATGTAGCTTACAGGGTCATACGTCCGGACCTTCCCATAAGGCCGGGCACCATAAAGGTGAAGGTTGATCTGAAGTCCGACGCGGGCCTGACATTCCTGGCAAATTCCGTTACGCTTACGCCCGGCACTACGACCGTTGACCTGGATGCCGGAAAGGGCTTTCTTTATGTGCACATGCTGGTATTGAAGCGGGATGGGCGCTCGATCAAAGCCATAGGCAGATTCCAGAAAATATTAAAGAGGATATTCGAATAATACCATGAAGAGGATGCGTTATTTCACAGGCTTGGCCGTAATAATAATAATAGCGGCAGTAATTCTTTATTGCCCGGCCAGATCGATCATAAGATGGCAGTCCGAATTCCTGGGGCGGGCGTTCCTCTTCCTGCTCCTGTCCGCGTCAATGTGCCTGTACAGGGTGCTGCGCGGCCCGACAGCCCCAGACAGGGCGGTTGCCATAGATATGCTGGGGATTCTCATAGTGGGATTCTGCGCCATTCTTTGTATTCCGACGGGAAGGGACTGGTATATTGATATAGGCATAGCCTGGGCGCTGCAGAGTTTTATAGGCATAATGGCGCTGGCCAAGTACCTGGAAGGGAAGGATTTTGATGAATGAGACCATAGGAATGGTGCTGGTTGTGACAGGGCTGGTGTTTGATTTTTTCGGATGCCTGGGGCTTGTGCGGTTTCCCGATGTGTATAACCGCCTGCAGGCATCGGCTAAATGTATTACGCTCGGCACCTGCGGCATACTCCTGGGGCTTATCTGTTTTAAGGGGTTCGGCGCCACAAGTGTAAAAGCGTTCCTATGCCTGGTTTTTATAATATTGACCGCTCCCGTATCTGCGCACGCGCTTGCGCGGGCCGCCTACCGTTCAGGTGTCAAGCCCTGGTCCGGAACAGTCGAGGATGAATATAGTAAAGATATGGATGGCATAAAATGAGATATCCTAAGCTGAGAGAACTTAAGGAAGCGGTGATTGCCCTTATAAAGGGGCCGTATACCGAAGCTTATCCGCGTAAGCCGATCCAGAGCCCCAAGAGGTTCCGCGGCAAACCGGAATATTCCGATGAGGGCTGTATAGGCTGTACCGCCTGCGCCCTGGTATGCCCGGCCAGGGCCATAGAATTCCGCGATACAGTCGAGAACGGTAAAGCGACGAGGAAGATGATATTGCATCTGGATGAATGCCATTACTGCGGGCAGTGCAGCGCTCTCTGCACCACGCGCGAAGATACTCCGCCCGGGATCAGGCATACGGCGGAATTTGATCTTGCGGGCTTCGACCGCGCCTCGATGGTGTCGGCTACGGAGGAGAAAGAGCTCGTGCTTTGCGAGATATGCGGAGATATTATCACCACGAAGGCGCATCTTGCGTGGATCGCGAAGAAACTCGGGTCGCTGGCATTCTCGAATCCCACGCTCTTCATGTCGAGCCTTAAGGGGATGGGATTTGCCGAAAACGTCCTCCAGGCAGCCAAAGATTATGTCTTAAGGCCTGACAGGATAAAGATACTCTGCTCCAAATGCAGAAGAAAAGCGACCATTGAGCGATAATAGCGTCAGATCGGGCGATCTAGCCGCGGAGATAAAGAAGAGGGTAAGGGGCAAGGTCACGATATCCGCCATCGGCAACATAATGAGGGGCGATGACGGCCTCGGCCCGAAACTGATAGAGATGCTGAAGGCCCGCAATGTGAAGGCGGGCCTTTTTGATTGCGGAACGGCCCCGGAGAATTATATCTTTCCAATGCTCACGACGCTGTGCGATACTCTCATCCTCGTGGACGCGGCGGACATGGCCATAGAGCCGGGGCTCGCCAGGGTGCTTAATGTCGATGATATAGCGAATGTCAGCTTCTCCACGCACTGCCCGTCGCCGCGGCTCTTCATAGACCTGCTGAAGACTGGAAACGAAAACCTCAATGTCTTCGTCATATCCGTACAACCCAAAGATACCTCTCTCGGGATCCCATTGAGCGCGGAGGTCCTCAAAGGGCTCGAAACCCTCGCGGACGCGCTCACAGAAGCGCTTGCCTGATAGGGATTTTTCAGCTATCAGCTTCAGGTGGAAGTGACCAAAGCGATCCACCTGGAGCGACTGTCGTAAAAATGCGATACCTATAGGCGATATACCGGGACAAGGAAACTGCTCCATGGCTTATGTGTATGCAGGTTCATTGGCCATCGCATTTTTACCACAGCGAATTTACATGCCTAATGTAAATTCGCGGCAAGCGAAAGGTGGTCGCTTGGTCACATCTGTAGGGATGGGACCGAAAAATCCCGAAAAGGGACGTTTTAGCTTGAATTTACGCGTGATATTATACATAATTGAAATATGCTGAGCGCGACTATAGAAGAGATCAAGGATCCGCCGGAACCGCAGGAGATATTCCGTTCGATGCACGATCGCGCCTGCGGCTTCTTCCTGGATAGCGCATGTGATCCGGAAAAACTGGGGCGCTATTCGTTGATGGGATGCGACCCGTTCCTGGTATTCAGGTCCAAGGGTGATGCCATCATGTTGGAACGCCCCGGCCGCCCGACGGAGAAATTGACGGGCAATCCTTTCCTTGTATTAAAAAAACTGCTGAAAAAATACCCCGCAAGGCCTGTAAAGGAGATTCCTTTTGCCGGAGGCGCCGTTGGATATTTCTCCTACGACCTGAAGAACTTCATAGAGGACCTGCCGGACCGCCCGCCGGATGACCTTAAGATTCCGGATTGCATCCTGGGGTTTTATGATTCGGTCGTTATATACGACAACCTTAAGAAGAGGTGTTATATTTCGGACATGGGAATAACCGGAGGGGCTTCGAAGCGTCTGGCGAAACTTATCCGGGCCGCTTCGCGTAAAGGGACAGGCCCGGAGGATTTTAATCCGCCCAGGAACGTGAGGTCAAATTTCTCGAAACGTTCATATATGGCCGCCGTCGAAAGGGCAAAAGATTATATCCGGAAGGGCGATATATATCAGGTCAATCTTTCCCAAAGATTTAAAGCCGTTCTCGCCTGCGGGGCATTCGGCCTTTATATGCGGCTGAGGGAATGTTCTCCGGCGCCGTTTGCTTCATATCTAAATTTCGGACAGGTGAAGATATTAAGCTCATCGCCGGAACGTTTTCTCTTTAAGAGGGGCGGCTATATCGAGACCCGGCCCATAAAAGGGACCAGGCCGCGCGGCGCCGATAAGGTTTCAGACGCGGCTATGGAAGCGGAACTGAAAGCCAGCCGGAAGGACATGGCCGAGCATATCATGATAGTGGACCTGGAGCGCAATGACCTGGGCAGAATATGCCGCTACGGCTCCGTCGGAGTGGATGAATCGGCGGTCATAGAGAAGTATGCAAATGTCTTTCATATGGTTTCAACGGTCTCCGGCACCCTGAAAGACGGAGTCGATCCCGTCGACTGCCTTTTGGCGGCTTTCCCGGGAGGGTCGATAACGGGAGCGCCCAAAATCCGGTCGATGGAGATTATCGAGGAGCTTGAAAATGTGAAGAGGTCCGTATATACAGGAGCCATAGGGTATATAGGTTTCGATGGCAATATGGATACTTCCATAGTGATTAGAACCTTACTGGTTAAAGAAAGAGACGCGTATTTCCAGGTGGGCGGGGGCATAGTTGCCGATTCCGATCCCGAAAAAGAGTATGATGAGACCCTGCATAAAGCCGCCGGGCTCATTGACGCGCTCGGCCTTGAATCGAAGAATAAGGAGCCGATCCCGGCATGAACAAAGTCTGGCTGAATAAGAAGATAATTGACGCTGAAAGCGCTTGCATACCGATATCGGACAGGGGTTTCATGTACGGTGACGGCGTGTTTGAGACAATGCGTTCTTATTCCGGAATGGTTTTTAAGATAGACGCCCATCTTGACAGGTTGTTCAATTCCCTTAAAGTGGCGAAATTTTCCAGTCCTTACGCAAAAGATTATCTGAAGCGGGAAATATACAGGCTGCTTGACGCCAATCGCCTTAAAGAAGCGTATATCCGCCTAATGATAACCAGGGGCGAGGGGCGATTCGGGATGGAACATAAGGATAGATTTATTCCTAATACCGTGATAGTCGTAAAAGAGTTCCACAGCTACCCGGCGCGCGTGTACGCTAAGGGTATAACGGCCGGAGTGGTCGATATAAGGCAGAATGAGCTATCACCGGTTTCGGGGATCAAATCCTTGAACTTCATTAATTACATCCTGGCGAGGTTTGAGGCGAAAGAGAAAGGTTATGACGAGGCCATTCTCGCGAATTCCAGGGGGCATATTGCCGAGGCGACCACGAGCAATATATTCATGGTGAAGGGAATGGGGCTTATAACACCATCCCCCGATAGCGGTATCCTGCCCGGCATTACAAGGATGGTCGTGATGCAGCTGGCCAGGCGCCGCGGGATATTCGTCAAAGAGATGGCCGTTACCAGGCGCGAGCTATATAATTCAGATGAGATATTTCTCACCAATTCACTCTCCGAGGTCCTGCCGGTAGTTGCCGTTGACGGGAAGAGGATAGGCCGCGGCGTTCCCGGAGAAACAACCCGGCTCCTTCACAGCCTCTACCGCAAAGAAACCTCCCGATAGAGATATAATTTGTAGCAAAAATATCCCCTGTGCCCCCGCTCCAGTTAAGCCATAATCCAAAGTTATGTTCGCACCGGGTATCTTCCGGCACAGGGGGTGAAGTATATTACAAAGCGACCACCTTCCCATAGTCAGCCCTTACAGCCCGGGTGCATCGCGGGGACGTGGAAATTCCCCTGCGAGGAATTTCCACTCGGAAAGGTCGCTCGCTCTCCCGCCAAATAGGCCGGATGTCAAGCAGAGTATTTTAATATGTATTTGGCGGGATCCATGCCACGCCCTACGACTTTCGACGCCCCGCTCAACACCCGGGCTGTAAGGGCACTAATGATAAGCTCCAGGTGAGTCGCTTTGTAACACTTTCCCTGTATGCCGGAAGATACCCGTTACTCTCTCCCTGAAGCAAAAATATCGTATGGGGTGTCCCCAAATGGACCGTCCCCTGTTGCGGGGTGGCAGAACTTTTGGCACCTTGCTGGAGCGAATCTCTAAAATTTCGATACCTATAGGCGCTACAGACTTTATCATCGAAATTTTAGCGACAGCGAACGAGGAAGCCTATTGACGAGTGAGCGGCGAGCGAAAGCAAGTGCCAAAAGTAAATGCCACCACTGAGGGGATGGGGGCCCGGGGGATATTTTTGCCCTGATAGCATTTGACCTTAATAGCATATATATGATACAATAGCGCCCGAATTTCGAAAGGAAAAATTATGCCTCATAAGCCAAGATCGAGGGCGGATCTGAGCAAGATAAGGACTATTCCGCTCAATGCCCGCAAGTGCAAGGTCTCCATAGGCGATTTTGCCCATTCTGCGAAGAAAGGCGAGAGTTTCAGGAAGTTCTATGATTCCCTTCCCAGGATACTGGCCGCCCAGAGCCTAAGAGCCGTTTCTGATGCGGTAGTCACCGCATACAGGAAGGGGAAGATGATCATTATAATGATGGGCGCGCACGTCATAAAATGCGGAATCTCGCCTCTTATTATCGATCTCATGAAGCGGGGCGTCCTGAAGGCCGTGGCATTAAACGGCGCCGGCGTAATTCACGATACCGAAATAGCGATGATCGGGCGCACAAGCGAGGATGTGGGCGAGGCTATTCTCGACGGGTCATTTGGCATGGCAAAAGAGACGGCGGGATTTATAAATCAGGCCATAAGCGCGGGGTTTAAGAAGGGAATCGGCATAGGCGAATCCGTCGGAGGCGCTATCGTCAAAGCGAAGTTGCCTCACAGTAATATGAGCATATTGGCCAATGCTTATAAGCTTAATGTACCTGTGACCGCGCATGTCGCGATAGGCACCGACATAATACACCAGCATCCTTCGGCGAACGGCGCGGCGATAGGCGAGGGCTCTCTCCTCGACTTCAAGAACTTTATCTACAGTGTTTCCAGGCTGGAGGCGGGAGTACTTATCAACCTGGGATCCGCCGTGATATTGCCGGAAGTGTTCCTGAAGGCTATTACGGTGGCGCGCAACCTCGGCCATAAAGTCGATACGCTTACCACCGCAAATTTCGATATGATAAGCCAGTACAGGCCGCATCAAAATATACTGTCGAGGCCTACGTCTAAAGGCGGCAAGGGTATTAATATAATAGGTCACCACGAAATAATGATCCCGCTCCTGTACCGTTCGATAATAGAGAGAATATAATATGGCCGCCAGAGGCATTGCCGATTACAGGAAGGTGCTTTCGAACTTTAAGAAGTCGAAAGTGCTGGTCATAGGCGACCTGATGCTGGACGAGTTCATCTGGGGGGATGTGTCGAGGATCTCTCCCGAAGCCCCGGTACCCGTTGTCTGGGTGAAGAAGGAGAGTTTCATGCCGGGCGGGGCATCGAATGTCGCCAATAACCTGAGGTCTCTTGGAGCGGATGTGCGCGTGGTGGGCGTCATAGGAGATGACGAGCATGGCGCCATCCTGAAGAGCGAATTGGAGCAGAAGGGCATAAACACCTTCGGGATCGTCACAGATCCTTCGAGGCCTACAATACTGAAGACGCGTGTTGTGGCGCACCATCAGCAGGTGGTCAGGATCGATAAGGAGAGGAAAGACCGGTTGAGCGATGCCGTGATAGCGAAGATGGTCGCCCATGTGAAGAATATTATCAGGGATGTCGATGCGGTCATAATCGAGGACTATGCTAAAAATGTCATAACTCCGGCGCTCCTTAAACAGGTCCTTCCGCTGGCCAGGCGCAATAATAAGATAATATCGGTCGATCCGAAAGAAGAGCATTTTAAGTATTACAGGAATATCAGCGTGATAACGCCCAATAACCATGAAGCCGAGCGCGCTGTCGGATTTGCCATCACCGATGATGCGGCTCTCAGGAAAGCAGGTGCCAGGCTGATCGAGAAGCTTAATTGCGGGATCGCCCTTATTACATTGGGCGAACACGGCATGGCGGTATTCCGGAAGAATAAACCCATGAAACATATACCGACGGTGGCGCAGGATGTTTTCGATGTCTCGGGCGCCGGCGATACCGTGATAGCCAGCTATACACTATCTCTGGCGGCGGGGGCGGATCCTATCGTTGCGGCGCACATATCGAACTGCGCGGCCGGCATAGTGGTGGGCAAAGTAGGGATAGCCGTGGTTTCGCCGGATGAACTGATGGCAAGGATCGAAGAAGAGGAGGTTTTTTCGTGAAGGCAATAGGAGTAATACCGGCGCGCTGGGGCGCTACGAGGTTCGAGGGGAAAGTGCTTGCCAACCTGCTTGGCAAACCCGTCATCCAGCATGTCTGGGAGAACGCGAAGAAGGCAAAGACGCTCGACGACCTTCTCGTGGCGTGCGATGATGAGCGGATATTGAAAGTGGTCGAGGATTTCGGCGGCAAGGCGGTCTATACTTCGCCAAGCCAGCCTTCGGGTACCGACAGGCTGGCTGAAGTAGTCAATGCCATGGATATAGACATTGCCGTCAATATCCAGGGCGACGAACCGCTTATGAAATCGATAATGATAGATAACCTCGTCATGGCGCTCCAGGAGGAGAAAGAGGCGCACATGGCGACCATCATAAAGAAGATAGACGACTACGACGAGCTTACCAATTCCAATGTCGTGAAAGTGGTCATCGACAAGAATGGTTACGCCATCTATTTCTCGCGTTACGCCATTCCTTATAACAGGACGGGTGAGACCGACCCGAAGAAGAGGCCCGTTTATTATAAGCATATCGGCCTCTACGCTTTTACAAAAGACTTTCTCTTCACTTTCAAAAAACTGCCGAATTCTTCACTCGAGAATGCGGAGAAGCTGGAACAGCTGAGGGCCCTGGAGAACGGGTACAAGATCAAGGTCGTGGAAACAAAGTTTGATACCGTGGGAGTGGACAGGCCCGAAGACCTGAAGAAGGCCGAAGACGCGCTCCTGAGAGAACGTGAAACACAGGCGCAATGATCATGACGAAAGAGATAGGGATAGGAAATGTGAAGATCGGCGGGACGAATCCCATCGTCCTTATTGCCGGGCCGTGTGTGATCGAGTCGGAGGCGAGCGCGTTGCGCCATGCCAAAGCCATAAAAGCCGTTGCCAGAAGGGCCGGAATACCGTTCATATTTAAATCCAGCTATGATAAGGCTAACCGCACGTCAGTATCATCCTTCAGGGGGCCGGGAATAAAGAAAGGCCTTAAGATCCTCAGGAAGGTGAAGGAAGAGCTTGGCCTGCCGGTACTCTCCGACGTCCATTCCGCGGGAGAAGTGAAGGAAGCCGCCAGGGTCATTGATATAATACAGATACCCGCATTCCTGTGCCGCCAGACCGATATCGTCCTGGCCGCCGCCGGGACGGGGAAAACGGTGAATATAAAGAAGGGCCAGTTTCTCGCTCCTTGGGATATGAGGCATATCGTGAAGAAGATAGAGTCCGCCGGCAATAGGAAGATACTGCTTACCGAGAGGGGTGTGAGTTTTGGCTACAATACGCTGGTGAGCGACTTCAGGTCGCTTTTAATAATGAAGGAACTGGGATATCCGGTCGTCTACGATGCCACGCATTCCGTTCAGGCGCCCGGCGGGATGGGGGATAGGTCCGGCGGCGAGAGGAAGTATATACCGTACCTGGCCATGGCATCGGTTACGTGCGGAGCCGATGCGCTGTTTATGGAAGTGCATGAAGACCCGGACCGCGCGCCCAGCGACGGGCCTAATATGGTCAGGCTCGGGGATCTCGAGAAACTGCTTGTGAAGATCGCGAAGATAGAGAGGATAGTCCGATAATGCCCAAAGCCATAGCCAGAAGAGTGCTTCAGATAGAACGCGACGCGATATCCAGCCTTATACCCAGGATCGACGGCACTTTCGAAAAAGTCGTCAGCCTCATATACAGGACATCCGGCCGTGTCATCGTCACAGGCATGGGCAAGCCGGGATTTATCGCCCAGAAGATATCGGCTACGCTTTCATCCACAGGCACGCCATCGCTTTATCTCCATCCGGCAGAAGCCCTGCACGGAGACCTTGGGAGGGTCACTAAGGACGACCTGATCCTCGCGCTTTCGAACAGCGGGGAGACCGAGGAGATAATAAAGTTCCTGCCGATATTAAAGAAGATAGGAGCCAAACTCGTTTCGATGACGGGCAATTCCCGCTCCACCCTCGCGCGTTTTTCCGATTATGCCATGAATACTTCGGTGAAGAGGGAGGCATGCCCTCTGGGATTGGCGCCGACGACATCCACTACGGTTATGCTTGCCCTCGGAGATGCGCTGGCGGTTGCCCTTCTGGATAAAAAAGGGTTCAGGGAGAAGGATTTCGCATTCTATCATCCCGGCGGCATACTGGGCAAGAGGCTGCTTCTTACGGTAGGCGACATCATGAGGAAAGGGAATGATACGCCGGTAGTCAGAGAGACCGCGAAAGTCAAGCAGGTACTCCTGGCCATAACGAAGTGCCGCGCGGGAAGCGCGAGCGTCGTCGATTCCCGGGGCAGGCTTACGGGCATATTTACGGACGGCGACTTGAGAAGGCATCTTGAGACCAATCCGAGGCTCATTGAATGCGAAGTCAGGCACGTCATGACTAAGGGCCCGACCGTAATTACGAAAGATAGGCTGGCCGCGGAGGCTTTTGACATATTGAGATCGAAGAGGATAGACGAGCTTCCCGTGGTCGATGAAAAGAAACGGCCCGTGGGGCTCCTGGATGTACAGGACATACTGAAAGCGGGGCTTGTATGATCGGTCAGGATATCCTGGACAGGGTAAGACGAATAAAGCTCCTGATCCTCGATATAGACGGCGTAATGACCGACGGACATATAATATATTCCATCTACGGAGACGAGCTTAAGTTCTTCGATGTCCAGGACGGATTCGGCATAACTCTCCTCGCGCGCGCCGGGATAAAAAGCGTTATCATTACGGCAAAGAAGTCGCGTATCGTGAAATTGAGGGCGCGTGACATGAAAGTCGCCGGTGTCTATCAGGGATATACTGATAAATTGAAAGCCTTTGAGCACGCCCTGAGAAAATTCAGGGTCAAGCCGGAAGAGGTATGTTTTATCGGTGATGACCTTATAGACATCCCCGTCTTAAAACGCGCGGGACTGGCCGTCGCGGTGCCCAATGCGGTTGATGAGGTTAGGGCGAGCGCTCATATAGTCACCTTGAGGGCCGGAGGACATGGCGGCGTGCGCGAACTGTGCGATCTTATCCTTAAAACCCAGGAAAAGTGGGACCCAGTCACTGAAAAATATTTCAAATGATCAGAAGAATCCTGCCGGTAGTCCTGCTTATAATAATGGTGTTTATTTCCACTGCCTTCGCCAGGGAGAGTACATACATAGAGCCGGAGGAGACATGGGATCCTCCATCGCCAGGCCCATTAAATGCCTGGAGCGCGCCTCTCCTCGAGGCAGGAACGATGGTGGTCCAGCCGTTATTCTACTATAACCGCGCCCGTGGTATTTTCAATGAAACCGGTTCCTATAAATCATTTGTTGACGGTGAAAAATTCTACCAGAATATATGGGATCTGGTCCTGTACTATGGCGTTACCGACAAGCTCGAGATAGATTTTGAGGGGTTCTATTACCAGAACTATGCCCAGGCCGGCCCGGATATTAACTGGGATGAGGGCAGGATAGGGGACTCATATATCTATGCGCGCTATTGCCTGATGGAGGAGAAAGATAAGCACTGGATGCCGTGCGTAACGGCCATGGCCCAGATGAAATTTCCTACGGGTTCTTACCAGAAATTCGATCCCGACAAGCTCGGTACCGATATGAGCGGGACCGGGTCCTATGATCAGGGTTACGGCGTGGTATTGACGAAGAGGATAAAGCCTTTCATCCTGCACGCGGATTTCGTATACAATATACCTGTACATGTCATGGTAGACGGGATCAAGACCAATTACGCCGACTACATAAACCTCGATTTTGCCGTGGAATATATACTGCCTAAAGGCTTCAGCCTTCTCCTGGAGGCGAACTATTTGCAGCAGGGGGATATGAAGCTGGACGGCGACCTTGCGCCCGCTTCTGATACGGGATTCCTCCAGCTGGTCCCGGGTATCGGATGGTCCTGTAAGCATATCAGGACCCTCTTCTGTTACCAGAGGACTATTGCCGGTACCAATACGGACGTTTACGACTCTTTTGCCTGCACCGCCATCCTCGCATTCTGATCATTTCTCCGGCAAAAATATCCTCCGGGCCCTGCCGCTCCAGTTAAGCCATAATCCTCGTTATGTTCGCACTGAAAATATCTCCCCGCCAAGGCGGGGCCGGTCTTTTGTTCAGGATAAAAAGGGGAACCTGCTTAAACTCGGCCACTTGGAAGTGGCCTCATCCTCCTACGCTTTCTACACTTA